>NZ_JAEINN010000013.1 GCF_016342405.1 Maridesulfovibrio ferrireducens
ATGTCTTGATTTTAAAACGCCAAATCAAGTATTTAGAGACTTAAACAACAGTTGCACTTACTAGTTGAATCTAGGTAACCCAAAACAAAATTAAAAACCAAAAAGCATTACGAGAGCAAGAATGAAAAAAGCACACTTCGGCGCACAGGTTGATAATAACGGAAACTGCACATTCAGATTATTTGCTCCCCACATCCAAGATGTCGGAATGACTTTAAATACCAAACCGGATCACACTTTCATGCTGTCCCCCGCCGAACATGGGTTTCATGAACTGACCATAAACGATATTGCACCTGACACCTCTTATTCGTTTCTGCTGGATGGATCAAAAAAATTCCCGGACCCAGCATCATTATGGCAGCCGGAAGGATTAAATTCCTATTCAACTATCTTTGATCATCATAAATTTGACTGGAAAGGAGACAATTTTTCCGGTCTGCCTATCCATGAAATGATCATCTACGAAGCCCATATAGGAACTTTCAGCAAGGAAGGCACTATCCACGGGCTTATATCTAAACTCGACCATCTGTCTGAACTTGGAATCAACACACTGGAACTTATGCCTGTCGCACAATTTGCAGGTAGCAGAGGATGGGGAAATGAAACTGTTTTCCCGTATGCAGTCCACAATAGTTACGGAACACCGGATGAATTAAAAGCTCTAGTTAAAGCATCTCACAAGCTAGGCATTGCGGTAATTTTAGATGTAGAATTCTGCCAACATTGCTTTATGAAAGATTTCAACGCAGCTTACATCCCCTTTTTCAGCGACAATCGCACCATGGCATGGGGAAAAACCATAAATTTCGATGAAGAATACAGTTTCGGTGTTCGTGAATTTTATATCCAGTGTGCTCTTTCATGGCTTCGCGATTTTCATATCGACGGACTGCGCATAAACAACACACATTCTATTCTCGATCAAAGTCCGGTCCATTTTCTGGAAGAACTTTCTTTTAGAATCAGATCTTTTGAAAATAAAAGAAAATGTGTTTTAATAATTGATGACAAACACAACTCTCCACGCCCTATTATGCCAGCTGATAAAGGAGGATTCGGGCTTGATGCGTTATGGAGTGATGATTTTCACCATGCACTTCATCACAGAATTACAGGCGATGTAAACGGAGTCTTCCGCGACTATAGTTCACCGGAAAAAATGGTCTCAGCCATGCAGCATGGCTTTGCATACAGAGGACAGTTCTCTGAGCATCGCAAAAGGGTTCATGGGTGCAGTCAGCAGGAACTTTCAGGTTCTAAATTGATCATCTACTCTCAGAACCATGATCAAACCATTTGTTCTGGAGACGAATGCAGGACAATCAAAAAAGCCGGATTTGAGGCCGCAAAACTTAGTGCCGGAGCAACACTGCTCTCTCCATATACCCCACTACTTTTCATGGGGGAAGAGTATGGAGAAACAGCACCGTTCCATTATTTTTCTGACAACGCTGAAGCTCTGCCACCGAATGCAAGCAACGAACAAGAACTAGATTTACTCTCCTTTGAAGCACCAGATCCTTATGATGATTCAACATTCACCGGCAGTCAGCTCGACTGGAATAAAAAAGAATCCGAACAAGGCAAGTTCATGTTTGAGTTCTATAAAAAATTACTTACTTTAAGGCGGGAACACGCCGTTCTAAAAGAACCATGCCACAGCAGATGCCAAGTTCAGGAGATCCAGCCGGGACTTATCATGATGATCAGAAACCCCTCGGCATCTGATGGAAGATACGCCTCAATAATTTTTAATTTCAACAAAACTGCAATATCCGAAAAACTTGAAGCGTACCTGCCGAAAGGACCATGGACACTTGAACTTTACAGTGCGGCAAAAGCGTTCGGAGGGGATCAGCCACCTCTGGACAAAATATTATCCGACAGCAAACCGTTGGAACTGGCTCCGCAATCGTTCGCATTATATTTTCACACGCCACTGAATATATATTAATTACGATTTTGTTTCATAGCTGAATGCAAAGTAGCTGGACAGACTCCCCATGCTCTGAGATATTGTATGGGTATCGTCTTTCGTCAGCAAAAGGAGTTCAATATGAAACGTTCCAGTGGAATACTTCTCCACTTTACATCACTGCCTTCCAGATTCGGAGTCGGTGATATTGGGCCTGCAGCATATGAATTTGCAGATTTCCTCGCCGAAGCCGGGCAACGGTTTTGGCAGGTTCTGCCAATTACTCCTACATCCAGTAAACTTTGTAATTCTCCTTACTCCGGCTTTTCAGCATTTGCCGCAAGCCCCTTACTGATCAGCCCGGAAATTATGGTCGATTACGGACTGCTGACCGAAGAAGAAATTAAAGAATTTGTCCTCCCGGACTCCGATAAAGCTGACTTTGATGCGGCGGCCCATGCTAAAGAAAAACTGCTACGCATGGCCTTCTCACGAGTTGCAAACGGATTGCTGAATGACCCCGTATTTTCCCAGTTTATATGGGACAACATGCACTGGGTTAATGATTTTGCGCTGTTCACGGCTCTCAAACAGGACTTCAACGGTGACAGCTGGACCAAATGGCCCGAAGATATCCGTGAAAGAACTGAAGACGGTATGCGTTACTGGGGCGAATTTTTAGCTCGCGAAATATTATTTGTTAAATTCTCCCAGTGGATTTTTTTCCGGCAATGGGGACAACTGAGAGATCACCTTGCCGAGATCGGTGTCGAACTTATCGGAGACATCCCGATCTATGTTACCCACGACAGTTCAGATGTGTGGGCTAACCGCAAAATTTTCAAACTCGATGAAAACGGTGAATCATGGTGCGTCGCCGGCGTTCCACCAGATTACTTCAGCAAAAAGGGGCAATTATGGGGAAATCCGGTTTATGACTGGGTCGTTCTTGAACAGGAGGGATTCGGATGGTGGATCAGTCGGTTAAAACACAATCTGGGTCTTTATAACTGGGCCAGACTTGACCATTTCAGAGGATTTTCCGCTTATTGGGAAATTCCCGCTGAGGCACAGTCCGCAATAGACGGATATTGGGTTCCAGCCCCCGGACATAAGCTGTTTGAAAGACTTTCCTGCGAAGAAGGATGTTTGCGTATTATTGCAGAAGATCTGGGCCACATAACACCGGATGTAGCTTATCTTAAAGACCGCTTTCAACTGCCCGGCATGAATATTCTGCAATTCTCTTTCGGAAGTGACATCGGCATCTGCGGAGACGCGCTCCACA
The DNA here is from genome assembly GCF_016342405.1 of Maridesulfovibrio ferrireducens. Taxonomy (NCBI): domain Bacteria; kingdom Pseudomonadati; phylum Thermodesulfobacteriota; class Desulfovibrionia; order Desulfovibrionales; family Desulfovibrionaceae; genus Maridesulfovibrio; species Maridesulfovibrio ferrireducens. The sequence goes on from NZ_JAEINN010000013.1 coordinate 3,210, forward strand.
ATCACAGACGAAATTCTGTCGTATATACAGGGACTCACGACAATAACACCAATCGAGGCTGGTTCAATCAGGATGCAGATGAAATAAGCCGCAAAAACATGCTGTCATATCTAGGTCATGACTGGATAGATGAGTCAAAAATTTCATGGGAATTGATCAGACTTTTGATGTCCAGCGTCGGCTGTCTATGTATTTTCCAGGCTCAGGATTTACTGAACCTGGGCGGGGAAGCACGCATGAACGTTCCCGGGGAAGCGAATGGAAACTGGGGATGGAAGCTCATGCCGGGACAACTTACGCCGCTGATACGCGAACGTCTCGGTGAAATGACGGAGATTTTCGGACGCACCAGCCGAATAGATTAAGTCAAACATTAATCAATATTAATAGACTTTTACATAATTATTTACGCCCAATGTAATAAAACCCGTTAGCGCGGTTTCCATTCATTGTGGTGTAAACGACTTTTTTATGCTCAAGATCTGCAAATGGACTTAACAGTTCTTTGATACGTTCATCTGAAAAATGACGTAGAATTCCGCCGCCCTCAATTTCAAATATTCCATAAGTTCCGTGCAGCTTTTGAAAGTGATCATATCTTTCAAGATTACGCTCATCAGTATTCAGCATAAAATCATTGATATAAAGAACTCCACCCGGTTTCAGAACGCGGTAGACCTCTTTCATAACCTGATCCTGATCTTTATTATCCGGTATACAGGTGAGGACTGCGACAAGAAGAGCTGCATCAACGGATTCATCTTTGAAAGGAATAATTCCGTTTTCTATAGGCTGTACATCAAGCTCACGGCTGTCATCCATAAGCCTCTGTCGTAAGGCAGCAGAAGGTTCTACACCCTTCACACAGGTAAAGCCTTCACCAATCAGTCCTCTCATCACGCGCCCATATCCGCATCCTACATCAAGAATATCAGCGTCACTGGAAACATATTTCTTAAATTCATCGAATTGTACCGGAGTGGAAAAAGTTTTCAACGAACCTTTATCTTCCCAATATTCTGAATAATTACTAGAATCTAAAGTCATAAATACTCTCTGTTTATACTAAGTTTATTCCCTGTCCACGAGCCTTGCGGTAGCTGTTGTGATCATTATTTCAACAACTTCTACAGCACGCGTTGCGTCGTTATCAATATCCCATTTTTTACCGCTGTACTGCTCCATAATCAAATTCAAAGCAGCGGCTTTTTCATGATCTTCAAGAAGACGCGGGACACCGCATCCGATAACTGAGCGAAATGCACATCCCCATTTACAAGGTTTTTCAGCTGATTGCAGTTTATGTGAAGCAACCACGCTGAAACCTACTTCTTCACCTAAAATCAATGCAGAAATTTTCCGGCCTGATTTAAATGAATGAATATATATTGCTCCGGGTTTAAAACCGTAATTAACAGGAACAGAATAAATTCCTTCACTGTCTTTTAATGCCAGATGAAGAACTTCCCCTTCACGTAAAACCTCAGCGACGACTGATTCATCACTGGTAACGCCTTTTCTGAGCTTAATATCTTTAGACATACTCATCTCCTCTTTATTCTGTCAGTTAAAGAGTATAAACATATTCCATGCCGATTCATACACGAATATCCATCATTATCCCTGTATTCAATGAGCAGGCAACTATTAACAGTTGCCTCAATAATGTCAAAGCCTGCCTCGGCAATGACTGTGAAATTATTGTGGTGGACGGATCTATAAACGGATCAACAAATATTTGCATCGAAGATAAAAACATAATTAAAATTTGCGGACAAGCAGGTCGTGCTGCTCAAATGAACGCTGGAGCAAAAATGGCTACCGGAGAAATACTTTTATTTCTTCATGCTGATACAATACTGCCTCCGAATTCCGCCCCCCTTATCCGTGAAGCATTGGATGCCCCGGGTGCAGCGGCAGGTGCATTCAGTCTCAACTTTGATAACAACTCAGCCACCATGCGTTTGATTTCCTACGTAGGGAATATTCGCACACGAATAGAAAGAGTTCCTTACGGAGATCAAGCTCCATTTATTAAAAAGAAAACTTTTCTTGAACTGGGATCTTACCCACTGATACCAATCATGGAAGATGTTGAGTTTTTCAGAAATATTAAGCGAAAAAAATTAGAAATTGTTATCCTGAAAGAATCAGTAACAACTTCAGCACGCAGATATAAACAGATGGGTATGATTCGAGGATTTTTAAGAAACTGGCTATTGAGAATATTACATTTATGCGGAGTCAGTCCATTTACTCTTAAAAAGTTATACTCTGATAATGGAGACAAAAATTGAAGCAGGCTCTGCTTTTATTCGTAAAGTTACCGATAGCTGGCAAAGTCAAAACCCGCCTTGGAACAAGTGTCGGAGATGCACAGGCAGCTCTGTTTTATACAGCTTTTGTTCAGGATTTACTTACAAAAATTGATAATCATGGGCTTGAAACCTTGATTTTTTTTAATCAGGAAGAACCCGTCACAAAATACATTGAATGGCTTGGAAATCGAAAACTGTTTCCACAACGGGGAAGAAATCTAGGCGAGCGCATGTTTAACGCTTTTGAGGACAGTTTCGCCCTTGATTATACAAGATGCGTCTTAACGGGAAGCGACTTGCCGGACCTGTCTCCTCAAACAATTGAGGAAGGTCTATCCAGTCTGAAAAAACATGCTGTATGTATTGGTCCGGCAAAAGACGGTGGCTATTATCTCATCGGATTTCAAAACAAAAAACTGACAGATATTCCTTTCACCGCCATTAACTGGAGTACCCCGAGAGTCTTTAAACAAACAATACAAAAATTTAAATCTAACAACCTCGATCCGTATATTTTACCGGAACAAGCAGATGTAGACACACTTCAAGACCTCGAAGATCTGGTACAAAGCAAAGACTTTAAGACAAGATGTCCGCATACTTTCAAAGCATATCGCAAGTATATAAAAACTGCCTAATATTCGACAATATTAAGGCTTGAAACAACACTACATTCCTTGGGGGTAAACCTTAAAACATCAAACCCCAGATCGGTAATAATCTCAATATTCCAGTCTCCGCCTGAGCCGAAACCGCTCATAATTTCTTCACGGATTCCCGGTCTTATATGAAAATCAACAACCGGTTCGGAGACCTCTCCAAGTTGTGCAACTATAGCGGGAACCAGTCCACATGTGACGGAACGCATATCAAAAATCTTACTTTTCATTTTATTTTCCCACGCAAAATTTACTGAAAATTGAATCAAGCACTTCCTGCGGTGTAATTTCACCTGTGATTTCAGATAAAGCAGAGCAAGCAGTTTCCAACCGGACACCGAGCAAATCATAAGGAATTGTCATTTCAATATCCTGAACAAGACCATCAAGTTCAGACAAAGCCTTTCTTAATGTCGCCGCCTGTCGTGAATTAGGCACAAGCTCATCAGGGTCAGGTTCGCCCGCTCCAGCTAAAATGTGTTCACGAATACTAGAAGCAAGTTCATCGATACCTTGGCCCCTTTTAGCTGAAATTTCAACAACTTCATAACCTGCTTCAGCCATAACTTCTGAGGCAGACGGGGTGGACTGAGCCAGATCAATTTTATTGATTACGGCAATACATTTGCCGCTTTGCGCTGAAAATTCAGGGTCAATATCCGAAAGATCAAATGGATCGAAACCATCAACAATTAAAAGAACGAGATCAGCTTGTTGCGCCAGTTCTTTTCCCATATCCAGACCGGCTTGTTCAACCTTATCAGTAGTTTCACGCAATCCGGCAGTATCAACCACCCGTACTTGAAGGCCGTCTAAATTAAGAGTTTCTTCAATAAAATCTCTTGTTGTACCCGGAATATCCGTAACAATAGCGCGATTCCGTCCAAGCAAAGCGTTTAGAAGGCTGGACTTTCCAGCATTTACTTTACCTGAAAGAACAGCAAGCCCACCCTCGCGCCATGCACGGGTACGCTCTACACCTGCGAGAATTTCAGAAATATTTTTTACAGCATCAGTGACTTCCGTCATCATTTTATCAAGGGGCAAACACTCAAGTTCATCTTCGGGAAAATCTACGGCAACACATAGATGAGTGCGCAGTACTTCAAGCCTTCCCCGCAATTCTTCGATGCGATGACCAAGCACCCCTGAAAGCTTCACCCTTGCGAGCTGAGCCGCGCCTTTAGACGGAGCATGAATCATTTCCGCAACGGCTTCTGCCTGCGTAAGATCCATCTTACCATTCAAAAAAGCTCTCAGAGTGAATTCACCAGCACGTGCAAGAACAGCCCCGTGTGATAAAATTTCTCCTAGAACAGATGCAAGAATAGCTCGGCCGCCATGACAGTTAAATTCAACTGTATCTTCACCCGTGTATGAATTAGGGCCGGGCATGAAAACAGCAAGGACATCATCCAGTTCTGTAGAATTTTCATCAAGCACGTACCCATAATGCATGGTGTATGGCTTGAATCCTGAAAAAGAATCTTTTGCGGATTTAAATATTGCTTCTGCAATAGGTAAAGCCTTTTCTCCGCTTACACGGATAATTCCGACTCCCCCTTCACCGGGAGGGGTGGCAATGGCTGCAATGGTCCCGGAAGAACTGACTGACATATTGAAATCTCCATTAACAGATTAAAAAAAGTTAACCCCGCGGACATTGTCCACGGGGTTAACTTAAAAGTCTGTATTCACCGCTCGTAAACTAATGTCTAATAGCGGTTGTAACGATCATCGTTGTAGCCGCCGGTATTTCCTGAACTGCTGTTTCCAGTACGTTCAGTTCTACGGGTTTCGCTAGTTTTTGGTGCGCGATTACCGAAGTTTTCATCCCGTGGTGCACGGTTACCGAAGTTCTCGTCGCGTGGTGCGCGATTACCGAAGTTTTCATCCTGGGGTGGACGATTACCGTAGTTTTCCCCGCGTCCGCGAGGAGCTGTATTTTCAGTACGACCACGTCCGTAATTATCATTACGCTCGCCTGTACGAGGTCTGCTGCGTTCTGGGCCGCGAGCTTCCCCGCGTGAATCATTACGAACAGGACCGCGCGGTGCTCCACGCTCTGGGCCGCGTGCACTACCGCGTTCAGGACCACGAGCTGGGCCGCGAGCGTCTCCGCGTTCTGGGCCACGTGGTGCTCCACGTTCCGGGCCACGGGCACTGTCGCGCTCAGGACCACGAGCTGGACCGCGTTCAGAGCTGCGTTCAGATCCACGACTGTTATAGCTGTCACTTCCGCGACTGTTATAACGATCAGTAGGCTGAGAAGTATATCCTTCGCTGCGCTCTGGGCGTTCAGTTCGTTCGCCACCGCGTCCGCCGGCTGCACGACTACGACGTGGAAGAATCAGCACACGCTTCATAGGGCCATCGCCCTTGCTGCGAGTATTAACATGTTTATCTTCCTGCAAAGCCATATGAACAACTCTGCGGTGATAAGAACTGAGAGGTTTAGTGCTCTGCACCCTTCCGGTATGCATTGCTTTATCTGCAAGATGCCATGCGAGCTGACGAAGTTTTTCATCCTGACGTTCGCGATAATCACCTGTATCAATCTGAACACGAACAGAGGTCTGAAGCTTCTTAGAAACCATCCTGTTGCAGAGATACTGCAAGGAGGAAAGAGTCTGTCCTTCACGGCCGATAATAAGACCGGAATTTTCTTCATCATCAACGAGTACGTTGACTCTATCTTCGCCCACTTCAATTTCAAGTTTAGGAGGCTGCTGAACGATAGGCTCAATCATCCTTTCAAGAGCTTCGCGAACAGCTGCTGCAATATCTTCAGGATCCGCTTCCATTATGCTGCGACGTTCTCTAAAGCCTTCATTTACACTGGAATCAGTATCCGTATCTGCATCAACTGCTTCACTTTTGGATTCAGAAACAGCAGGTACAACGGATTCTTCTCTGACAGCAACGACAGATTCTCTTTTAACAGCAGGAGTTTCAACTTCTGCGCGAGGAGCAATGGCTGTCTCTTCTCTTACAACAGGAGCTTCCTGCTCTACTTTCTTTTCTACAGGTTCAGGCTTTCTTTCTACAGGCCGTTCAACGGGTTTTTCATATCTGGCAGACTGAGCCCTTTCAGGCTTAGTTTCGTTATTTAATAAAGATCTACTCTCTCCGCCTCTAGGACGGGCTTTTACTTTGGCATTCTTTTTTCCAACGAGTCCGAAAACCCCGGTAGAACCACCGCTGAGTATTTCAATTTCAAGCTTATCGCGATTCAGGTTGAAGTAATCGCAGGCGTTATTAATCGCCTCATCCAGATTCTTCCCTTGGAATTCTTTGAATTCGCTCATTCTATCTCCTAGTAGTGTTCATCACTCAATTAATCCGACTAATCGTACGCCCGTTATTTTACTTTGCGAGTAATAATCCACTGCTGGGCTATAGATAGTACGTTGTTCACTAACCAGTACACAACAAGCCCTGCGGGGAAGTTGAGGAACATAAAGGTGAACACCAGGGGCAAGAACATCATGATTTTCTGCTGAGTCGGATCACCTGCTGAAGGTGTCATTTTCTGCTGAAGGAACATGGTAGCACCCATCACGATCGGAGTGATGTAAAGCGGGTCTTTAGCCGAAAGGTCGGCAAGCCAAATGATATCAGTAAAAGGTAAATAAGTAATGAAATCGGCATGCCTAAGTGCAACCGTTCCCAACAAGGCCTTATACAGACCAAAGAAAACCGGAATTTGCAGCACCATGGGTAAACACCCACCAGCCGGATTAACATTATACGTTTTATAGAGCTGCATTGACTCTTTGTTGAGTCTTTCTTTGTCATCACCATATTTTTCACGAAGCTTTGCAACCATAGGCTGTAAGCGCTTCATCTGTTCCATGGATTTGTAACTTTTCTGTGACAGGGGCCAAAAAAGAATCTTAATGGCAATCGTCAACAGGATAATAGAAATACCATAGTTATGTACATACTGGTTAAACCATTCCAGAGCTATTGTCAGCGGTTTTGCAATAATATCAAACCAACCGAAATCAATTGCTGCAGAAAGGTCGCCCGGAACCTTGTTCATAACAGTCGGGTCCATTGGACCGAAGAAATAAGAACAGTTCAGTTTACGCTCAATCCCTTTATCAAAAGAAACTGTCTGTTCAGTTGCTATTCTGAAAATGTTGTCCTGAACTTTACCCTTGATGGTAACACCATTAGAACCAGGCAAAAGAGCCAGAATAAAGAAGTTAGAATCAATAGCTCCCCAGCTCATGTCTCCAGTAACTTCAACTCCGGTCTTTGCGAGGTCTTCGCGATCATCTTCCTGATTTAACCCTTCAGGTCCGAACCATGAAATACGGGTAGGATTGTAACGGTCATCCTCGGCACTGAGGCTTTTGGTCGCAGTGGTAAAAGCCAATCTGCCCTGACCGCTGGGATTCGAAACATTAAGAACACGAACATCTTCATCAATTAAATAGTTGTCTGCATGAAATGTGAGTCTGCGTTCAATTCTGAACCCTTCCACATCTCCGCGAAAAATAAGAGTTCCGATTTTATCTCCGTCAAGAGACAAATCATTTCCTTCGTATCCCCATACTCCACGGGTCCAAGTGGGGATTCCATTAAGAATAAGTCCCATAGGGGCTTTGTTTAAAGCATCAGTTCCGACCATATCCACATCAGGAGAGTTCGGTTCTATTGTCTCTTTGTATTTTTTAAGCTTAAAATTCTCAAGCAGTCCGCCCTGTGAATTAATCACGGCAGAGTAAAGAGGTGTTTCCACTTTCAGTTTAGTTCCTTTAGCAGAAACTATTGCACTGGTGGTGATAGGATCAGGGAATTGATTAGAAACAGGGCCCTTAACGGCCTCATTCTGTTTAACAACTTGTTGTTGTTCGACAGGTGCAGGTTGTTGCGGCTGAGGAGGAAAAAGGAATTGCCAGCCGAGAAGTACGACAAATGATAAGGCAACAGCCAAGATAACGCGTTTATTTTCCATTTTTTAATTTCTCACTCATTTTGACCTTAAAATTCAGGCCGAGACTGCGCGGTGGTAGATTTTCTTGGGACGGGAACAGGATCATGTCCGCCCTTGCATAACGGATGACAACGCATCAGACGCCACAAAGCGTAAATCCCTCCTCTGATCACTCCATGAAGGGATATCGCCTCTATGGCATATTGCGAACAGGTAGGATGAAAGCGGCAACACCCCGGAAACAACGGGGAAATAAACTTCTGATAAAAGCGTATAGGATAAAGAAACAGAGTCCGCATTCCCTGATTTCTCATTCCTGATCCGGACTTACGACAAGCTTGTTAAGCTTACCTATTATCGGAATCAGTTCTTTTTCGACAAGACCAAGAGTGATCTTCTTGCCGTCCAGAGCTCGTTTGGGCACAAAAATTATGTCCGCGCGAAACTGGAATTGATTTTGATAGAGCCTGAAGAATTCCCGCATTACTCTTTTAATGCGATTCCTAACAACAGCAGGCCCCGCTTTTCTGCTCACGGTAAGGCCCAAACGAACCCCGCCGGGGCCGCTACCATGGCATAACACGAACAATATAAAACTCTTCGTGTAGTGTTTCTTTCCCTGCTCATAGCAGTGATCGAAATCAGGCTTCCTAAGGAGACGATGCTCCTTAGTCCAATTTAAACAGATAATCTTTTGCGTCCCTTAGCACGACGTCTTGCAATTATTGCACGACCATTTTTAGTGCGTGAACGAACGAGGAAACCATGGGTTCTTTTTCTTCTGATTTTACTAGGCTGATAAGTTCTTTTCATTGTTCTATTTCTCCAAAAATTATTTTCTTGATTAAGCCGGATTTTTTCCGGACACGAGGAACGGGAACATATATCCCCAACGGGGGACATCGTCAAGAAATGTTTTTAAAACTGGGCCGACGCTAATTCCTTTTAATCTCACTCCGAATAATATATATTCCTTTGAAGTGAAAACAAGACCGCATACCCTGATGTTTGCCCTTCTGTCAAAGTCTATTAGCACTTAGATACACCATGATTTTATTTTTATCAATTTTTTGAATAAAAATCTATTGAGATGTATGGCAGAACACTTCATAATGTTTGCGAAGAAAATTAATTAACATACAATCAACTGTTCAATCCATGAATATCTTATAATCAAAGGAGAAAATTAATGCACCCTATACAAAATTTCTGGAACATACGTCTTGGTGAGCTAAAAGAAGTTCTCGATGACAACGGCTTCACCACTCATATTGCTAATAATTCCAAAGCTGCAGCCATGCTTGTTCTCGAAAAAATTATTCCTCAACTGTCTCCAGCATCTATCAGCTTCGGCGGGTCCATGACTGTTGTCGACTCAGGTCTTTATGATCAGATCAAACAGCTCAAAAAGGTCAAAGTAATCGATACGTACGATACTAAACCTTCCGCTGATGAAAAAATCGAGCGCCGCAGACAGTCTCTTTTAAGCGACCTGTTCATCACAAGCGCGAATGCTGTCACCAATGACGGAGAACTCGTAAACCTCGACGGAACAGGCAACAGAGTCGCAGCAATGGCTTTCGGGCCGAAGAGTGTTGTCGTTCTAGTAGGCAGAAATAAAATTTGTGGCGATCTTGAAGCTGCAACACGCCGCATCAAAGAATACGTCGCTCCCGTGAATGCCATGAGACTTAAAAGAAAAACTCCCTGTGCAGTGACAGGCACATGTGCGGATTGCAGTTCTCCTGAACGAATCTGTTCAATATGGGGTATCACTGAAAAATCCTCCCCTAAAGGACGTATCCACATCATTCTAATCAATGAAGATCTTGGATTTTAACCAGTTTTAATCTAAAAAAATCAGGCTGAGTTGTCATTAATGCAACTCAGCCTGATTTTTTATTAACGTACGATAACCTGTTTTTGCCATGACCACAGGATTAATTTGACCAGAAAAAAGCACACCGGCCATGCTAGAGATTACAGAAAAAATGTAACTCCTTCTACTGAGGAAACATCGTTTCAAGTAGTAGTTGAACAGACAGACCTTTTTGTCATTGCTCAAAAAAAACTCAGTTCTGAAGTCGCTGCAATTATCCATAAAGTTCGTTCCGTGATTAAAGCTCATATCTTCCTGAATCCTCAATTCGGAACAAGCCTGACCCCTGTGGATGTCCCGGAAGGAGCTGATCCGATAATAACAGCCATGGCGCACGCAGCCTCTCTTTGCGGAGTCGGACCAATGGCGGCTGTTGCCGGGGCTGTTGCTCAGGAAGTAGCGACCAGACTGCAACCGATAAGTGAAAATATTATTGTGGAGAACGGAGGGGACATATTCATGAACTCAACTGTTCCCCGCAGAGTTGCACTGCTTTCCGATCCTGAATCCGGTTCTAAAATAGGCTTAATTATCAAGTCAGATGAATTTCCAGTATCAATCTGCTCTTCGTCCGGAACAATAGGCCACTCTTTAAGCCTTGGCAGCGGTGATCTTGTCACAGTCCGATCTCAGGACGCCCGCCTTGCAGATGCAGCAGCCACAGCCCTTGCCAATCTACTAAAATCCCCTGCTGACGTTGCTCTCGTCATAGAAAAAGCCCGGACCTTGTCAGAAAGTTTGACAAAATCCGGGGCTGAGTTCGGTCTGGATGGAGTTTTCGTGCAATACGATTCTAAAATAGGAGCATGGGGAAATATAGAACTGATTGCCCTGTAAGGCTATATTATTAATGACTGACAGCCCGCTCTATCGCCATAAACGGAGGACTGGTATCGCCCTGCTTCTCCTTGAGGAGCACAAGCCTGTAACCAAAAGAAATAAACAACGGACCTGAATCCAGTTGCTCCGGCTTCAGTTCAAAATCAAACGGCACGCCAAGCCCTTCTTCAAGCTTTTCAGGCGAAAAGACCTGAATTCCCTGTGCCAGAACAATTCCGTCCTCATCACTTAAGTAGCCCTGAATCCAAAGTTCTCCAATCCACTGCGCCCATGATGGAACATTTGCTTTTTTGATAAAGGCTGTACCTCGCACTCCGAAACTGTCCTTGCGCGGAATTACCTGATAATCAAATTTCATAAACTCCATCGACACAGAACTTGGACTCTCAAGTTGCCACGGTTTTCTGCTCAAATGAGAAACGTCAAGATGAGCGCAGCCTGCGGACATCAAGACAACTAAAGCCAATAAAATTCCGCTTACTTTTTTCATATCCAAACGCATCCGTCTCTCCAATTCCCAAGGATTTATTTCAAACCTTTTAATATTCTAATTTGGAACAACGGCTACAACTTAGACTCAACAGATTCAACCTTGCCTTGCAATCTATCGACAGCCCCCCTGCGGCAATCAGCCGTCATAACTATATAGATGCGGTCACAATCTGTTGCCAATTCGCGGTAACACTTTGTGATAGCGGCCATAATGTCATCCCACTCTCCTTCGATACTGGTCCCCATCGGACCAAGCTGGCAGGATAAGCCGCTTGAACGAATAATTTCAACAACCCGCGCGACATAAGGGCTGACACTTACGCCCTTATCGGTTGGAAAGATTGTCAATTCTACTAAAACACTCATGTTATATTCTCCGGTTAGCATTGATAAATTAATACTACATGTACCGGACATGAGAAAGCAAGCATCATGAATATGTGATTACTCTAAATCCTTAAGAGTTTTAATATTCCAAATATCACGGGCATATTCTTTCATCGTTCTATCTGTTGAGAATTTTCCCATACGGGCGGTGTTCAGAATTGCCTTCTTATTCCAAAGAGCAGGGTCGGCATATTCACGATCCACAATTTTCTGAGTTTCAATGTACTCCACAAAATCAGCAAGATGCAGATACTGCTCATTATCCGTCAGCAATTTATCTACGATCCAACTGAACATTCCCGGATCTTTCGGAGAAAATCTATTTGACCGCAAAGCATCCAAAACCTGTCGCACTTCAGGAGATTTTTCATAAATTCCTCGTGGATGATAAGAGCCTGTCACCAAAAAAGTTTCAACTTCCTCCTGTCTCAATCCAAATAGGTAAAAATTCTCAGCCCCGACTTCCTCACGCATTTCAACATTGGCTCCGTCCAGAGTTCCAATTGTCAAAGCACCATTCATGGCAAACTTCATATTACCGGTTCCCGAAGCCTCGGTACCTGCGGTTGAAATCTGTTCACTGAGGTCACAGGCCGGAATAATCTTTTCCGCAAGCGAGACACGATAATCAGGAGTAAAAGCAACCTTGATCAGCCCTTTAGTCCGCTTATCTTTGTTGATTACATCCCCGACACTATGAATAAGCTTAATTATCTGTTTGGCTTCCCAATATCCGGGAGCAGCCTTGCCGGCAAAAATAAATGTTCTGGCACAAAAAGGTTCCCGACCATGATCAATCATTTCCAGATACATATGAATAATATGCAGAACATTCAGTAACTGCCGCTTATATTCATGTATGCGTTTGGCGTGAATATCAAAAATAGAATCTGGAGAAACCTTAATATCCAAGGTACTTCTTATAAAATCCGAAAGAACTATTTTATTTTTACGCTTGGCGGCAATAAATTTTTTCCGGAATTCTGAATCCGTTGCGTATTTTTCAATTTTTTTGAGTTCACCTAGATCAGTAATCCACTTTTTACCTATAGAATCAGTTAATAACTGAGCAAGAGGAGGATTGGATTTAAGCAACCAGCGTCTGGGAGTTACCCCGTTTGTTTTATTGTTAAATTTCTCAGGGTTCATTTCATAAAAATCAGGGAAAAGCCTGCGCTTTACTAGATCTGAATGAAGTTCGGAAACCCCGTTAACTGAATGCGAACCGATAACAGCAAGATTGGCCATACGGACTTCTTTCTTACCGTCTTCCTCAAAGAGTGACATGCGCCTGATTTTCTCAACATCATCTGCATACTTCTTCTTAACACCGTCCAGAAAACGGCTGTTAATTTCATATATGAGCTGCAAATGACGCGGAAGAACCTTTTCAAGCAAATCAACCGACCAGCACTCAAGAGCTTCCGGCAATAAAGTATGGTTCGTATACGCACAGGTCGCCTGTGTAATCTCCCAGGCTGTTCCCCATTTGATTCTTTTTTCATCCACAAGATACCGCATCAACTCAACAACGGTTAAAGCCGGGTGAGTATCGTTAAGCTGAATAACTACATAATCAGCAAATTCTTCAAAATTTTTGTTTTGAGCTGAGAACCTGCGTGTGATGTCCCTCAAACCGCAAGCCACCAGAAAGTATTCCTGAACAAGGCGTAATTCTTTACCGAAAGAGACTGATTCGCTGGGATACAAAACCTTAGTAACCATTTCAGATTCAATTTTTCGCTGGACAGCCCGGATGTAGTCCCCGTGATTAAAAATTTCCATATCAAAGCTTTGAGAAGCACGAGCGGCGAACAATCTAAGGTAATTTACTGTTTTTCCGCCATAACCTACGATTGGAATATCATATGGAACACCTATAATATCTTCCCAGTCCATCCACATGGGCAGATACTCACCATTAGGCAAAATACTGTTTTCCACCCTACCGTATAAAGGAATCATCACAGCCTGATCAGGGCGGGCTATCTCCATCGGCATACCGTCTGCCATCCAGTAGTCAGCCAGTTCTTTCTGGCAGCCGTCCTGAATGGACTGCCTGAAAAGACCATACTCATAATGGATACCGTAACCGCATCCGGGCATATCAAGTGTTGCTAATGAATCTAAAAAACAGGCAGCGAGTCTTCCCAAACCACCGTTTCCAAGCGCCGGATCGCGTTCGCTCTCGCGGACTTCGTCAAGATCGTACCCGATATCCTTGAACATCTCCTCACATTCTGAAAGGAGCTCCATGTTGCACAAGGTGTTACCAAGGCAACGCCCAAGCAGATATTCTATAGAAAAATAATACATACGCTTGGCTTTAGTTTCGCGGAACCTGTCACGAGTCAGCATCATTCTTTCAACAAGACGATCCCGCATCGATAATGCCAAAGCCTTACCGATATCATGCTCTGTGGCACTATCCACTTCCTTGCTGAGCGAAAAAACAACGTGGTCACAGATATCAGCGGCAAGACTCTTGCGATCATTTTTCTTTTTCAAAGTAAATCTGCGTTTTGTCATAAGTACTCCTACTTATTCATGAGGGATGATATAACCACATTAACAGTTTCAATATTCTAAATCCACTTGAAATAACATTTCATAAAAAAGCTTAATTTTCAGAAATATAAATACAAAAAACAGCAAAATAATGGAAAGAATATTCCATAATTTTGCTGTTTTTTGTATTAACACTTGCTTAATTATATTTTGTAAAATTTAGAAAAGTTAAGTCTATAAAATACGAAGAGATTAATAAGCAAAAAGATCAAGATTGCGCTAATTTTTAATTTTACCCTGAGAGAAAGTAATAATATTATCGGCGACATCTTCAAGCCAAAGATAATCATGACTGACAATAACAAGCGTTGTTCCGTATTTTTCGCGAACCTTCACAGCGGCTTCGTGGATCAAAAGCGTGCTTTCTCTATCTAGACTGGCTGTGGGTTCATCAAGAAGCAGAACCTTCGGATTAATTGCAAGCCTTGCCGCCAAGGCAACTCTTTGCGCTTCACCTCCCGAAAGTTCATACCATTGACGAGACATAAAGATATCAGGATCAAGTCCCACAAGACTTAAAGATTCTCGGACCTTACTTTCAATATGAGTTGCGCCTCTAAGTTCAAGTCCATAAGCAACGTTCCCTGCAACCGTTCTTTTTAACAGATAAGGTTCCTGAGTCAGCAGGGTTACTTTCCGACGAAGCTGAATATCCGCAATTTCGATCTTTTTGCCGTCAAATATAATTTCACCTGAAACGGGGCTCTCAAGAAAAGCTAAAATACGCATAAGGGTACTTTTACCACTGCCGTTGTGTCCGGCAAGACCGATGATTGCCCCTTTCGAAACAACAAAGTCATCAAGACTAAGAACGGTTTTACCGCTATAACACTGAGTTACACCGGATAGTTTGTACAGAATATCACTCATTTCCCCGCCCTCTTTTTAATACCGGACATGGAAAAATTCACGGCAAATGCAACAATCATCAATACAATGCCAAGAGCAATCCCCATCGCAAACTCACCCTTACCTGTCTCCAAAGCAATTGCCGTGGTTATGGTTCTTGTATGCCATTTTATATTTCCACCAACCATCATAGAAATACCTATCTCAG
This sequence comes from Maridesulfovibrio ferrireducens, assembly GCF_016342405.1. NCBI lineage: Bacteria > Pseudomonadati > Thermodesulfobacteriota > Desulfovibrionia > Desulfovibrionales > Desulfovibrionaceae > Maridesulfovibrio > Maridesulfovibrio ferrireducens. The sequence continues at coordinate 18,355 of NZ_JAEINN010000013.1, forward strand.
AAACAATTCGGCCATATGCCGCAGCTGCCGCAAGTACAAGGCTATAACGAGCTTCCCAGAGAGTTGTACGCAATATATGACTACGCCCGGCTCCGAGAGTCAGCAGTGTATTTTTTAATCGCTGATCAAGGTTTTCAACGGCTGTAGCCATCATTGCAATCACAATAGGGAGCCCTAATAACGCCTGACCAAAGGCAATACCGGGAATGGTGAAAAGAAGCTCCATCTCTCCCAGTGGCCCTCTGTGGGAAAGAAGCGCATAAACCAGAAGCCCAATCACTACAGTTGGAAAAGAAAGCAGAGAATCCACCACAGTTCGCAAGAATTTCTTTCCGTAAAAATCATGATAACCAAGCATGAACCCCAGCGGGGCGCCGATTATCAGACTTGCGGAAATCGAAATAGTCGAAACCGAAAGGGTAGTGAATATGGCAGAATAAGTTTCAGCATCTCCACCGAAAAGCAATAAAAATGCCTGAAAAAAACCATTTACAATAAAATCCATATAGTACCCTTAAATAAAAAAAAGGGACGCAAATGCATCCCCTCTTTTTCAACATTATAGTGACGACTTAAAACTATTTTGCGTTAGGAATGAACAGTTTTTTACCAAGAAGTTTGAAATCGGCAATATCCTTCTGAGCTTTAGAAGAAGTAAGCCAGTTAGAGAATTTAGTTGCCAGTGCATACTTAGCATTTTTGCACTTTTCAGGATTTACAGCAAGAACGCTGTACTGGTTAAACAGAGACTTATCACCTTCAACCAGGACTTTAAGCTCAGGATTACCCTTCTTGTTAGCTTCATATTTAATATAGGTGCCGCGATCAGTCATAATGTAGCCATCGCGTTCTTCGGCAATGTTGATACTTTTGATCATGCCCTGTCCGGTCTGAACATACCATGCATCTTTATCAGGAACAGCCATTCCAGCTGTTTTCCAAAGAGATATTTCTTTTTTGTTGGTTCCGGAGTTGTCACCGCGGCTTACGAATGCAGCTTTCTTGGAAGCAATTGTCTTCATAGCCTCGACAACTGAAAGACCTTTAACTCCTGCAGGATCGGAAGCCGGACCGATGATAACAAAATCATTATACATAACTTCTTTACGATCTTTAAGTGCGCCGGAATCAACATATTTCTGTTCCGCAGCAGGAGCATGAACCAAAAGAACATCAACATCACAATTTTCGCCCATTTTGAGAGCCTTGCCTGTACCAACAGCGGTCCAGCGTAATTCAATTCCGGTGTCTTTCTGGAATTTAGGAGCAAGCTCATCAAGCAAACCTGTATTATCAGTACTGGTAGTTGTAGCCATCATTAAAACTTCTTCTGCTTTAACCAGCCCAGGTGAAACAAGCAGTACAACAAGCGCAAATGTTAACAGCATCACATTAATTTTTTTCATCTTCCCTCCGAATTAAAAAAATTGGATCATTGTATACAATTAAAATAAATCCGCCACAGCTAGTGCCGTTCAGATCAACCCAGCACTATCAATATGTGCTAAAACAAAATCCAGACAATATGTCAACTCAAGCATAATTATACTATTAGTTTGGCCCCTAATATTGAAAATTTAACATTATACGATTCCTTAAATTCAATTTCTGTGCTGAACTTGAAGGAGAAAAGATAAACTTGCCCACTACACAAGTTTTTATTTATCCTATTCGAAACAAACGCAGGTGAAAAAATGGTCAAAGACAGTCATAATTTTACGGTTAAAGAATATTCCAACAACTCTTTTCGAGATAAAGAAATTAAAAGTATTCTTGAAATTCCGTTAACCATTAATCTTAACGGTCGAGAAGTAGTAACGCTGCTTACGACTGCTAAGTATCCAAAATATTTAGCAATAGGATTCTTGAAGTCCGACGCATACATTTCCACAAGGGATCAAGTTACAGACATTAAAATAACAGAGCGAGATGACAGAATAATTGCGGACGTAACAACAAATAATGATCCATGGGAAGGGCGCGTTCTCGAATATTCAATAACTTCCGGCTGCGGAAAAGGGACAAACTTCGGACGAAACGTTTCCACCATTTCTAAAAAAACTATCCATTCCGACCTGAAGGTTACACCTGATCAAATCCTGCATCACGCCCGCACACTGCATGAAAGATCCACGCTCTACGGACAGACCAGAGGTTGCCATAACTCCTCCCTTTGTACGCCGACTGATATGCTTTATTTCAGAGAAGATATAGGCAGACACAATGCAATTGATATGATTGTCGGTCAGTGCTTTTTTGAAGAAGTTCCTACCAACGGTAAAATCATTGTTTCTACCGGAAGAGTTGCTTCTGAGATCCTGCTTAAGGCTGTCCGCATCGGTGTTCCAATTTTGGCTTCGACAGCAGTCGCCACAAGTTTTTCCGTTGAACTGGCAAGAAAAATCGGCATCACTTTAATAGGTAACATCAGTGATACCGGATTCTGGGTGTATAATGATCAGGGCAGAATTGAAGGCCTTTGATGCCTTCATAAAATAGCTTAATCCTACTTTTTTTGTATTATACCAAACCTGACATAATAACTCTTTTTACATAAAACTTACAGAATCAAAAAATAAAGCCCTTATCTCCTTTAAAACTAACTAAAGAGGCAAGGGCTTCGTTATGTTTATCATTCCTCATTTTATTTTTAAAATAGATGTTGACGACGTAACCAAAAGAGTTGATTTTTAGTGCTAAAACGAAAGTAATTAACATTAACATGCAGCTTTCTCAAAGAAGGCTTATTCCCTCTTTAGTGCAAAATCGGAATCAATACTTAAAAAGATGCTCCACGTTAAGTAATTAGTATTTAAGCAATATAAATTCAGAATGTTATGTCCCCAAAGATGATAACGACTAGGAGAATATTATGACTTTTGATTACAGCAAGGCACAACGTCAGTTAGATAAAAAAATTATAAACCTGAATAAAAAAGAATTTCTTCCGGGCGAACTTGTTGATCTTATATCAAATGTAGCAAAAATTCAGCTTGAAGCAGAACAACAAGCCGCACCAGTTATGCCAGACACCGCGTCCCTTGCTCCTGCCGCCGAAAACATTCAGGGACGCCCTTTACTCGCCCGGGCAGATTTCCCATATGATCACGATCAGGCAGTTCAATTATTCGCAAAATTTTCTGATATACTTTTAAATTTGTCCGGCCCCATTGCTGATGCTGCAAAGTTTATTTCTGATAGAATTGAAAACGGAGAACTTGATCTTGAAAAAGGTTTTTCCGCATATGTTCAAGGGGATGACAACTTCTTTGCTAAATGGGGAGAGCTGACACCCGAAGCTCCGCGTACTTTAAATTTTCTTATCCAATCGTCAGTAACTCCATCAATCAAAGTTGTTGCTAGAAACATTGCCGAACATCTGCCTGAAATTGAAAAAACAGAAGAAGAAACACCAACCAGCGTTGATCTGGAAATTGAAGTCAGTCCTCCGCCAGCCCGTAATCATGGACATTGCCCAGTGTGCGGCAGCATTCCTTTCATTCATGTCCTGCGTCACAAACAAGGATTCCGTTACGCGGACTGTTCGTTCTGTCATACCGAATATCGCGTGCGCAGACTGGCGTGTGCTTACTGTGATGAAAGCGACTCTAAAAAAATTAAATTTTTCACAGCTGAGGGAGAGCCCGGTTACCGTGTTGAGGTTTGCGACAGTTGCAATAATTACATCAAAACTATTGATTTCAGAGAACTGGACAAAGTTTCCATCCCGACACTTGATGACTTGGAATCTTTACCGCTTGATTTTTTAGCAGTCGAAGAGGGTTACAAACGCGGAACATTATCAGCATGGGGGTTCTAAAATGACATTAATTGACAAACTCGGAAGAAGTGTCAGCTACCTCAGACTTAGCGTGACTGACCGATGTAATCTAAGATGCAAATACTGCGTAACTAAAGACTTCACTTTCACACCGCATCCCAACATCTTGCGATATGAAGAAATGCTCAGACTTATTGATCTGGCTGCCTCTCTAAATATCTCAAAACTCCGGCTGACCGGCGGGGAGCCATTCGTTCGTCGCGGTTTTATGGATTTTATTTCATCTATACAAAACAATCATGCAGATATGGACTTGCGAATTACGACCAACGGCACACTGCTCGAACAATATGTAAAAGATCTCAAAAAGATCGGCATCAGCAGACTGAACATATCGTTGGACACCTTGAACCGCGAGACATTTAAAGACATCACAGGATCCGATTATCTAAATGAGGTTCTGAATTCTATTTCCGCCTGTCTTTCAGCCGGAATACGCGTTAAAATAAATGCAGTTGCCATGAAAGGTATTAATGATCACGAACTGGAATCATTCATAAAATTTACAAAAGAGAATCCCGTTGATTTCCGTTTTATAGAATTTATGCCCATGGGCGAAGACACAAGATGGTCCAATGAAAGATTTTGGGGAGCTGAAGAAATTCTCGAGCAAGCACGGCAATTTGCCAGCTTGAACCTGATTAAAAGAACCGCTGAAAACCGGGGACCGGCTCAAATGTATTCTATTCACGGTGGTAAAGGAAGATTAGGATTAATTTCTCCCGTCAGTTCCCATTTTTGCGGAACATGCAATAGACTTCGCATTACCTCCGACGGATATCTCAGAACCTGTCTGTTTTCCGACAAAACCTACCGACTCCGTGACATCATGAGAAATCCAAAATTAAATGATGAGTCTCTAAAACGCGTACTTGTAGCAGCTACACGAGATAAACCTCTCGGGTACGATCTTCTACAAGCCAGAAGAGGAAGTGAAGTATGCGGCACACAAATGTCAGCCATCGGCGGTTAGATGATCGTGCAGCTAAACTTAAAAGGCTAGCTTCTTCCGAGGAAGAAGCTAAAAAATTTCTAATTGCAAACTGTTTCGGAGAAAGAAAACCTTTCTGTCCACGATGCAGAGAAAATAAATTATATGTTCTAAACGGCAGCCGCTACCGCTGTTCTTCCTGCAAATATACATTTCAGGATTTCAGCGGCCGATGGATCAACAATGGAGGTTTGTCCTGCACTGAATGGATACGCCTTATTCAACTTTTTGCTGAAGACAATACAGCTCATGCAATTTCGCTGGATTTAGGGATTTCTTACAATGCAGCTTACAAGGCTGTATCATCTCTGAGATTTGCAATTCTAGCGCAGGCAATTGACGCTGTTCAGCTCCTTGGACCTGAAACAGGTCTGCACAAGCATTTAAATAATAAAAAACTTACAGGTATACCTGCTAAAACAGGGTCTGAAGTAATTCCCGTATTCGGCGTGCTTGAAAAAAATGGTTGGGTGTTTATTGACCTTATGCAAAATATCAACGCCGAATCTGTTTTTCACTTTAACCACAACTTTCACCTTAAACTTGTAAGACACGGAAGCATTATTCACACTGATCGCTATCAGAAATACAATGCACTTATACTCTGCGGAGACGATTCGCTCCCTCTTGATTATATCCGTAAATATCCGGGTGTAACCCCTGAAATTGAAAAATCAGACGGAGAATTCTGGACATTCGCCCGAGACAGATTCAAACGGTACAAAGGAATATCCCCTCACAGATTTCCGTTATATCTTAAGGAACTGGAATTCAGATTCAATAATCGAGATAAAGATATTTTTAATATTCTGGTCAACTATGTCTGCAAAATAGTACCTGATGTAGATTAAATCTTAATATCTGCTAACTGAGAAATCATAAACAAAGTCCAAGCTCTGCAAACAGACGCTTGGACTTTTAATTATGTAAAAACAAACACATTTTAAATAAAACCATATAATACCAGCAACTTATAAAAAATAGTAATTTAACAAATTTATTATTACACCATCACAACAAAACTATTATTTTTTAAATATTAAAAAAAGTCATCAATACAGACTGTTACAAAAACCTACCTACTCATTCATTTTTCTACCCAAAAGATTTTAGTGCAGAACCAGCTGCAAGCGCCTACTTATAGCAATTTCTAAAATGGACCTATAGATGTTTTCGTACAAACTCAAAAAACATTTTCTACCCTACCTCCTTTATCATAGGGTAAAGAACGAAGGCCGCCGGATCTCTGTCCCGACGGCCTTCATTTTTTCAGCTCGCAACAACTTTATTTTTACCCAGTTCCTTTGATTCATACATAGCTTTATCGGCTCGCAAGGTAAGGGAATCAAGCGTATCTCCAGTGATATACTGCGCAACTCCGCAACTGACCGTAACATTCATTACGGTAGATTCGATGGAAGTAATATCTTTGCAAACACCTGCCTGCTCAACAGAACTACGAATTCGCTCGGCTATGAACACAGCCTGCGAACTATCTCCGCTCACCAGAACAATAAATTCATCGCCACCCCATCGGGCGCACAAATCACTGTCACGAATAGAAGAATTAATAACCCCGGAGATCTCTTTTAACAGTCGGTCACCTTCGTTATGACCGCAAGTATCGTTAACCTCTTTGAACCTGTCTAAATCCAACAGAACAACCGAAAACGGACTCCCTGTTTTCAGATGTAAATTCATAGCCCCATCGAATCTTTTTTCAAAAGATCTACGATTAGCAACTCCGGTAAGTTCGTCAGTATTAGCCTGAACTTCAAGCCTTCCCTGAAAATGGTTAATTGTGAGTATCGAAATAATTATTATCAGTAGCGTTGCGAGCGCTCCGATACCTAAAGTTCTTATAAAATTATTACGAGCCGCTCTCATTGCCGCATTTTCTTTTTGTTCAACAATTAAAAACCAGTCAAATTCAGGAATGAAACGTGCGGTAAGATGAACAGGTTCGTCATCTTGCATATATTTAAACATGGCAGAGCTGTCCCGGTTCATATCAAGAACTTCGTCAGCTATATTTTTAAGCCCCTCAATATCTTTAATATTCAAACTTTCAACCAGTTGCTTATCGGCATGAACCTGCACAACACCCTGCGGATCCACCAAAAAAATATTCTTTGAATACTTTTGGGTGAATATTTTAAGGAGGCTGGCGACTTGATCCATCTTAAGACCTACGCCGGCAACACCAAGAAGATTACCTTCTTTATCTTCCACTCTATGATTAATAAAAACAGTGAGGATGTCATCAACGGCCTGATTTGTATCAACATCAAATTCATACTCCAAACCGGACTTAACAAAATTATAATACCACACGTCGTGACTGTCTTTCGGAGATATTGTTTTTAAAACTCCGTCATAGTAAAAATACTCACCAGTCTTGGCAGACACAAAAAAAGAGGTGAAAAAACCATATTTAGTCCTGATTTCGTCAAGATACCTCATGATCTTAACAACATCCTTCTCGCCTTCGCTTGCCCAGTCTTTTAAAAAAATATCATTGGCCATGAGAGACGAAACAAAAAGAGGACGCATGAGACCGGACTGCATTTCCGAATAAATATTATCACGGGTTAACGGCAGAGCTGAATTCAATATTTCATCCCGGGCTGAATTCCGGGAAACATTGTAATTGAAAAAAGACACGGAAATAAAAGCTACGACCAGAATTGTCGTTAGAGTGATTATCAATTTTAGTCTGACAGACACATTCATCCTCCTATACTCCACACTTTACCCCGACCAAAGAGTTATGTGCAATAATATTTCACAAACTTCAACGCACGCAAAAGCATGACATTTAAAGAATGTACACATTAAAAAATAAATTAAATAGTTTTAAAATAATCTCTTAGATCCAGAGTGAGCTTGCAGATGCTGATAAGCTTTAGCTGTTGCGACGCGCCCCCGTGAGGTCCGCTTTAAAAAGCCGCATTGTATCAGGTAAGGTTCATAAATTTCTTCGATAGTTCTGACTTCTTCGGAGCAGGCAACTGCAATGGTTTTAACACCGACAGGTCCGCCACCGAACTGATCAATTAATACAGAAAGGATCTTACGATCCATCTGATCAAGACCAAGCGGGTCGACTTCCAGTCGATCAAGAGCCATGTCCGCAATTTTAGCATTCACAACACCATCACCATGCACGGTTGCGTAATCCCGCACCCGGCGCAAAAGACGGTTTGCAATACGCGGAGTCCCTCTTGCTCTTCTACCTATCATCAAAGCGCCCTCATCCGTGACTTCAAGATCAAAGATACGGGCTGCGCGAGTCACGATATGAGCCAGTTCTTCGGGGGAATAAAATTCCAACCTGAAAATACAACCGAATCTGTCGCGCAATGGAGAGGTAAGAAGCCCCAGACGTGTCGTAGCGCCAACCAGAGTGAAAGGTTCAAGATCAATCTTCACTGTACGGGCGGCAGGCCCCTGTCCGATAATCAAATCAAGATTAAAATCTTCCATCGCCGGATAAAGAACTTCTTCGACAGAAGATGGAACACGATGAATTTCATCAATAAAAAGGATGTCGTTTCGTGAGAGATTGGTAAGAATAGCGGCTAAATCTCCGCTTCTTTCAATTACGGGACCAGAGGTAGAAACTAGATTCACCCCCAACTCTGATGAAATAATACGAGCCAGCGTTGTTTTACCGAGACCCGGATTTCCATAAAAAAGAGCATGATCCATTGCTGTGCCGCGTCCACGGGCAGCCTGAATAAAAACATCAAGATTATGACGCAGATCATCCTGCCCGATAAAATCGGAGAGCCGTTGCGGTCTTATATGATCATCGGGAAGATTACTTTCGTTCATACGCCTAAACTATTTGTTTCTTTGTGAAATTTTCTTTAACGCCACACGGATAGCCCCTGCTGCGTCAAGATCGGGTTCTTCATCGAAAATATCTTTAAGGAAAGTTCTGACTTCATCATCCGCGTAACCAAGGTTGCGAAGACCGGAAAGAGCATCAAGAAATTCACTTCTATCGCCTTCAGCAGGACAGGCTCCGGAACGGATAGTAGCCGAACTCAGTTTATCCATTTTGTCTTTCAGACTCCACAAAATCTGACGGGCAGACTTCGGGCCGATACCGGGAACAATAGAAAGAGTTTTCACGTCTTCACGAAAAACAATATCCTGTAATTCTTTAGGACTGAACTGCGAAAGAATAGCCAATGCTTTTTTAGGCCCGAGGCGATCTATCGAAATCAATGTCTGAAAGACTTCGCGATCATCAAAGCAAGGGAAACCATAAAGATCGAGAGCATCTTCCCTTACCACCGTGAACACGTAAAAAGTAACATCAGAACCTGATGCAGGAAGAGTTGAAAGAGCAGTTATAGTAAGAAACAGTTCGTAACCCACTCCACCGGGAGTAAGGACAAGGCACGATCTATCCGTGGCTTCAAGCAATTTTCCGTGAATGTAGGCAATCATTTACCGGCCATCCTTGCAAACCTGCGTTCATTTAAATGACAAACTGCAATAGCCAGCGCATCAGTGGTGTCGTTGGCCCACTTGGTATTTTTAACTCCGAGAATACGCTCAACCATAAAAGCGACCTGACTTTTATCAGCCCGCCCTGCTCCAACCAGATTACGTTTGACCTTGGTAGGTTCATAGCCGGAAACAACCAGACCGGCGACAGCACAGGCAGCCATTGCCGCACCGCGAGCCTGACCAAGTTTTATTGCAGAGGACGGATTTGAAGCGACGAAGACATTTTCTATCGCCGCTTCATCCGGTTTATGACTTGCTATAAGCTCGGCTAACCGGACATAAATTTGTCCGAGACGAGCACACATAGGCTTTTTAGTATCTGTCCGGATTGTGCCGGCTTCAACCAGAGAGACCTGTCCGGAAACTTCTCTGACTATCCCGAACCCCGTAACACGGGTACCGGGATCAATACCGATTATCACAATGCCGGGATTTCCCATCTAACCTTCCATCTCAGCCATTAATTCATCAGGGAAATCAGCATTGACATAGACATCAGTGACGTCTTCATTGTCTTCGAGTTTTTCCATCAGATTCATTAGCTTTTTGGCGCTTGGAACATCTACTTCCAAGAGGTTTTTAGGGATAAAAGAAAGTTCAGCACTCTGGCTTACACATTCTGCGTCTTCAAACGCTTTCTGAACTGAAGAGAAATCTTCAGGAGCACAATGAACGGCAAAAGAATCACCTTCATCTATTACATCTTCAGCTCCGCCTTCAAGGCCGATTTCCAAGAGCTGATCTTCTGTGTAAGCTTCCTTGTCGAAAATCATTACGCCTTTCTTATCAAACATCCAGGCAACGCTTCCGGCTTCGCCCATACTCCCGCCAGCTTTACTGAGAGCATAACGAACTTCAGCAACTGTACGGTTTTTGTTGTCAGTAGCGGCTTCAATAAGCAAAGCAACTCCTCCGGGGCCATAACCTTCGTACATCATCTCATTGATGTCACCGCCAGCCAATTCTCCGGTACCTTTTTTAACGGCAGTATCAATTCTATCATTGGGCATATTAACAGCTTTTGCTTTAGCAACAGCGAGACGCAGGGAAGCGTTCATATTAACATCACCACCGCCGGCTTTAGCCGCGATAATTATGTCTTTAGCCATCTTTGTAAAAATCTTACCGCGCTTAGCGTCCTGTCTGCCTTTACGATGCTGAATATTCGCCCATTTACTATGTCCAGCCATTATTCCTCCTGAAAGAATCTGCCTCCGTCCGAAATACGGAACGGATAATTTATGATTTTGTTTATGCGGAACTTCATTCACGCACAAAAGGTTCCTATACTATATAATATGAACAGATGCAGTGAGACTTTTACCCTTCAATGCCACGAAAGCCAAGCGCTACAATAAAAAGCTCCATACTTTCCTCTCTGGAACTTTTCGGCTTGAAGTTTTTCACCTTTCCAAACATCTTACGCAACGAATCCGTATAAGCTCTTACATCTGCACTATCAAAAATTTTTACGACGAAATGACCGCCCTTCTTGAGTCTTCTCGGGATTAAATCTCTAGCTCTTTCACACAACTCAAGAGAATTAACCTGATCAGCAAATCTAACTCCGATTGTTTTAGGAGCCATATCGCTGATAATCAAATCATAGGGCAGGTGTTTCTCCATTGCGTCCATAAGTTCCGTAGAATCTTCAAACACGTCAGCCTGTAAATAAGTTACATTTTCGGGGAACACTGTTTCGGTGGTCTGGATATCTACACCAAGCACATACCCCTTAGGGCCGACTTTTTTTGCTGAGAACAGAGTCCACGATCCCGGCGCGGCTCCAAGGTCCAAAACCTTTTGACCTGCTTCAAAAATATGAAACCGCTTGTCGATTTCCATAAGCTTATATACTGAACGGGCAGGATAATTTTCCTTTTTCGCCTTTTTGAAGTAATGATCTTGATATTCTTTCATCTTCTCTTTTTTTGTTTAGCTGTCCGGAAAAAAGACTTTTTCCCGAGACTGCGGTATAAGGTGACAGGAAATTAACTTAATACGGCCCGCAAGCCAAGTCTAACACTATGCAACGTCCCCAAAGAATCCGCATTAAAAACGAATCCGGCAAATTTCAATCATTGCCCGACGGGAAGGAATATTTTCAAGACCTCGGCGGAAATGGAGATATACTATTTCTTGGAGTCGGTCCGACCCCGGACCTGTTGCCGAAATTATTTCCCGAGGAATCCTGCTATTACTATATTGAATGTCCTGACTACGAGAAACAGATCCCGACTTCACATGACATCCCTGCAAAATTTATAAAAATCCAGCCGGGCAACACCGACTTTCTATATAATAAAAATTTTCGTCTGATATTATACAAACCTAACAAAAGACTTTTCCCTTCATTCTGGGAACCGATAATATCAAAACTCACACTGAATAAAACCGGAATTAATTCGAATATACAAAGCAAATCCGTCTGGATTCCGGGAGATGACAAATCTCTGCTTGTACCCGAAATATCCCGAGCCTTTGCCCGTGCCGACTTCACATACAGGGTTATCGCACCGGATGCAATGCGCCGGGATCTACTATCCCTTTTGGAACAGGAACGCCCCGAAATTGTTTTCAGTATAAACTTTAACGGACTTGATAATTCGGGTGAAACATTCTTCCTACTCCGTGAAGCAAGAGTTAAAGTTGTCGTCTGGATGGTAGATAACCCTTTCCACATAATCTCAGGCATTAAATCTGCTTATTGGAAAGAAGTCCCCATGCTGATTACAGATGACTGGTTCATTAAGCCGCTCCAGAATCTCGGTGCGGCTAAAGTTGAACACCTTCCTCTTGCAGCCGACCCTGATATTTTCAACCCGGATGTTCGTTCATATCCCGGTCTGAAAGAGCGTATTGTTTTTGCGGGTAGATCAAGCTTCCCCAAGAAAATTAATTTTTTTGCAGGATGTGACTTTTCTCAGGAGGATGAACGCGCTGCAATCTCCGCCATTAATCAAGGCGTTAAACCTGATTTCGAATGGTGGACAAAAAGAGATAAGCTTGCATCATTCTGGCCGGAAAAAAACGTCCGAGCCACAGGATTTAAAGCGGAACAGGCAGGCAAAATATGGCGCACCGAAGCTCTTAAAAATGCGGGTAGCAAACTGACGGTATTCGGAGACGAAGGATGGCGTGAATTGCTTCCTGAAATTGATCTGCGCAAACCGATAGACTATTATACAATTCTGCCGACAATTTACTCAAGTTCTGCCATCGCCTTAAATATGACCAGCCCTCTGCTGCCGAATGGATTAACTCAACGCAATTTCGACGTATGGGCATCAGGTGGTTTTCTACTCACCGACCAAACTCCCGGACTTTCGATCTTCCCCGAAGATTTAGTAAGCGAATGCTCATTTTCCACCCCGGCAGAATTGCCTGAACTTTGTAATAAATTTCTAACCAATCCCCAGCAAAGAATTGCGCTTTCAAAAAAATGGCGTGAAGTTATTCTTAAAGATCATACCTACCAAAACCGCATTATTAATATCCTGAATTTTCTGAACTAAAACATCAAACCTAACTTTAGGCATAAGTATTGCTGTATCTGCTCAAACACTCTTATCAAGGAAGATATGGGAATGCAGAAAATCAAATTACTTTGTTTAATGATTATCGCAATTGCCTGCATAAACGGTTGTGCAGCTTCTATTTTCATTCCGCCACTCCCCGGCCCCACAATGATTCCTTCTGCTTTAGGCTCTATCTATACGGCCTATTCCATCGGGGCAGACGAACGAGGATTCCAGACAATTATAGAAGACGAACTGCTTGAAGCAAACATCCAATCTCAAATTATTCATCAAAAAGATCTCGAATTTCTTGATATCAGCACATATTCATACAACGGTCATGTCTATATAGTAGGCAAATATGATGAAAAAGAAGATTTCAATCATATTCGCAAAATAGTTAAAAAATCGGGAAAAGTGAACTCACTTACAACATTTCTGTTTGCAGAAAAAGAGGACGCTGCCTGTAATGTGGCAGACGACTATATGCTGCAAATGCAGGTTAAAGGAGCTTTACTGAATGATGAGTCTGTGTGGGGAACAAATATCGCTGTGAAATCAGTGCAATGCAATATCGTTCTTTTAGGCAGAGTGGGAAATATTAATGAAATAGCTCGCGCCAGACAGACAGCAGCGCAGGTCGCAGGAGTTGTCTCGATTAAATCTTTTATCAAGCCCAGTAAGCACAATAGATACAACATACACACCAAGCGCGAAGTGGCTCTTAATAAATAATCAACAACTTTCGAGAGACTCGTCCAAGTTATTATTTTCAATCGAATGATCACTTTTTAAATCTAAAAAATGGTTTTCCAGACGCATTTTCACTAACTCCAAATTGCCCTCGGCAATAGCATCTACCACTAGCTGATGCTTCTCAGCCTGCTCAATTAACGCGGGGAATTTCTTTATCTCAGCATCAACCCCCATATATATCCAATAGTCATTTGCGAGTGAATTCCAAGCCCGATGCAAATATTCATTCTCTGCGAAATCAATTATTCTTTTATGAAACTTGACATCATTTTTTAGGATCATGAGTTGATCACCGAATCTTGCACCTTTATACATACCATCAACAATGGAACGCAACTCTTCGATTTTAAGAGAATCTTTTTCGATAGCCCATTTTACAGCAAGCGGCTCCAGTTCAAGTCTTACCTTATAATAATCTTGCAGATCAGCAAGAGACATCACTTTAACCCTTGAGCCTTTATAAGGTTCTGACTCAACAAAGCCACGGGCCTTTAAATCTCTAAGAGCTTCACGCACAGCCCCCTGACTGACTTGTAAATCTCGGGAAATCTTTGTCTCAACGACCCTTTCACCGGGCATAAGCTCACCACTGAGAATTGCTTCAATTATAAACTCAACAACATCATCTCGCAAAACCCGCCGTTTAAACCTGTCCTCGCTATTCATATCGTCACCCCCATAATACAATGAGACCAAATTACAAATACACCACGTAAAGTGGTGCAAATATTAATTTACCTGCACGAACATAGCTTTTTTTATGCAAAATGCAAGACCAAAGCATAATAAGTAATAATATATTATATAACTTTCAGCCTTACATTCTAGAAAGGCAATATTTTAAAGCATGAATGAATACAAATTTAAATTAAAATGACTATTAATAATAAATAAACAAAAAACTTAACGAGTAACAACCGAGTACAATAGACTTTCAACATAAATTTTTCCCCATCACCATTGACCATTCTGAACAAAGAGCGTCAAATTATTTCTTAAAGCCCTTCTTGATTTTTCAGGACATGAGCACTAGGCAACATCTTGGCAAGAGCTCTAAAAGCGTATTCAATTTAATTACTTTCAGAATATTATATTGCTGGAAAAGTGGGACTTAGAGGGGCTATTATGAACGAGGAAATCAGACAAAGTGATTTTAAAACAGAATTGATTAAGTGTATGCATGAAAAAAAACATGTTTTGCTTCTTTATGATGAATTAAAATACTACAGAAACGCTGCAATAGAATTTATAGTAGATGGACTGAATTCTGGAGATCAATGCCTGCTCGCTTTTGATAAATACAAACCTGGAATGGTAGCTAAAGATCTATCTGGCTATGGAATTGATTATGCTAAGGTAGTTAACTCCGGTCAATTAATTCTTGTTGATGCGAATACCTACTATTTAACAGATAAGGTTTTTTATCCAGAAAAGATTCTTAAATCATGGCAAGAGTTGACTTCGAAAGCGGTACAAGCTGGCCGAACATGTTTAAGGACTGTTGGAGAAATAAATTTTGATCTTGATGATCATTCAAAAATTGGTAATCTTATCTATTATAAATATTTAGTAAATAAAAACATTTACTCTGAATATCCATTTATGTCTCTATGTGTATACAATAAGAATAGATACTCAAGTGAAATTGTTAAAAGGGTTGTACAAGCTCATCCTATGCTTATCTACAACTCTAATATTTACAAAAACAACATTCATTATATACCTTCTGTTATATATTTAAATGACGACTACGATAAAAATGAAATAGATATATGGCTTGAAAATGTTAAGTCAGGCAATTCAATATTCAAAAGAATGAATGAAAGTGAAAAAAAATTTAGATTACTATATGAATACGCTCCAATTCCATATCTATCACTTGATGAGAGTGGATTTTTTGTAGGAGTTAATAAATCGCTTTGCTGTACACTGGGTTACGATAAAGAAGAACTTATCGGTAAAAAAATCAGAGATTTGTTACATCCTGATTGGCAAATTAAATTTGAAAATGAATTCAAAAAACTTAAGAATTCCGGGGAAGAACATAACGTAGAATTTTGCATGATGAAAAAAGATGGGAGCTATATCTTTGGCGAATTCAGTGGAGTGAGTGGATATTATGAAGACAACTCGTTTTGTCAGACTCATTGCGTCTTTCGCGATATTACAAAGGAAAAACAAGCAAATGAAAAGTTAATTGAAGCAAAAGAAGCTGCTGAAGAAGCAAGCAGAACAAAGACAATGTTTCTAGCTAATATGAGTCATGAAATCAGGACTCCGCTAAACGGAATTATGGGGATGCTGCAACTCCTCCACGATACCTCGCTAACTGAAGAACAATGTGATTTTTTAGACACCAGTATGGAATCATGCAATAGACTCGCACATTTACTCGGCGATATATTGGATATTTCCCGCATAGAAGCATGTAAACTAAAAATATATAGCGAAGACTTTGAATTGAGAGAAATATTTTCCTCTCTTCAGCAACTATTTGCATTCTCAGCGGCACAAAAAAAACTATCGCTTAGGTTCTATATTTGTCCTTCAGTGCCTAAAACTCTTATAGGGGACAAAGCTAGAATCCATCAAATACTAAACAATTTGGTAGGTAATGCTCTCAAGTTTTCTAATAAGGGAAAAATTGAAGTCACAGCTTTCCCTCTTCCCCACTATAAAAAAAAACAATACCGGATTTTATTTTCCGTTTCTGATTCAGGGATTGGTATTCCTGAAGAAAAGCTTGATGTAATCTTTGAAGAATTTACACAAGTTGATGGAAGTATGATTAGAAATTTTGAAGGAGCCGGCTTAGGTCTTTCAATTGTTAAAAATCTTGTGTCTCTGATGGGTGGAAGATCATCTATTGAAAGTGAAGTAGGTATCGGAACAACCGTTTATTTTTGTTTAACTTTTGGCACTACAGATAGACAGCATGAACAAGTAAAAACAATAAACAAGCTAAAGAATTGCAGTTATAAATCTCGAGATATTCTTGTCGTAGAGGATGAAAGAATAAATCAGTTATACCTCGTAAAAATTTTACAACGAAATGGCTTTTCAGTAAAAACGGCTAATAATGGAAAACAGGCTTTGGACTTATTAAAAAATATTCACTTTGACTTAATTCTTATGGATATTCAGATGCCTGAGATGGACGGTGTTGAGACTACATTAGCTATTAGAAGTGGAAAAGCTAGTAAAACAAATAGCCAGATTCCAATTATAGCCTTAACAGCGCACACCCTTGCCGGCGATGAAGAATTATTTTTAAAAGCCGGGATTAATGCGTATATACCAAAGCCGCTTGATATTAATAATCTTTTGAACAAAATTAATTCTTTTTTAATTAATATCAATTAGCTATTTTAAAATTCAACATTCGATGTTCATATAAACTTACAGAAGCGCCCCAATTGCAATTTATTATGATGAAACAGTAGCCTCAGGCAGACGAATAATGAACTTTGTTCCTTTACCCGGCTCAGATTCAACAAGAAACTCTCCTTCATGATTACGAGCAATTATGAAATAAGAGACAGAAAGCCCCAAACCGGTTCCAAGACCTACGTGCTTTGTTGTATAAAAAGGTTCAAAGACTCTTTTACGGACATCCTCTTCCATACCCGGTCCGTTATCCTCTACTTCGATCCGAACAAAGCCGCCGTCCTTCCTCGTCCTCAAAGTCAGGCAAGGACGTTCATCTCCAAAATCTTTATCGGACATTGCTTGAGCCGCATTTTTGAAGATATTCAGAAAAACCTGCTCAATTTCGGTTTCAGTAATATTGATCTGAGGTAATCCCTGCTCATAGTCTCTACGAATATCAATAGTTTTGAAATCGTATTTCTTCTTTAAATCATAATCATTGGCGGCAAGACTGAGTGATTTCTCTAGCAGTCCCTTCACGTCCATCGTAACCCGCACAGATTCACTCTTCCTGCTGAATTCAAGCATATTACGAACAATCTGAGCGGCCCTGCGCCCTGCGTCGCTTATACCGCGCAAATAGCCGATTATACCACGTTTATCCATGTATTCCTGAACTTTATCCAAATCTAGATCAATTTCAGAAGCAACTTCAACATTCTTAGGTAAGGATGGCGACAAACGTCGTTCCGCTCCTTGAACTCCTGACAAAATGGCTCCAAGCGGATTATTAATTTCATGAGCCATACCAGCGGCAAGACCGCCGACAGACATCATTTTTTCAGTCTGAATCATCATCTCTTCCAGACGTGATTTCATGGTCACGTCATCTATCAATAATACAGCTCCCCCACCTTCTTCACTGTCAAGGAGAGGATAAACTTTTAGATTCTTATAAAGAATTGTTCCATTCACGGTAAAAGGAACCTTCGGTTTTTCACGGATTTTAAACATTGAGACGGCTTCCGAAATCAATTTCTGCTCACTTTCCAACTGAGGAAAAACATCGGTAAGAGGAAGGCCTTTAACCTCTTTCCATGACAATCCGGTCTCTTCTTCGGCAGACCTGTTCCATTGAATAATATGCCCATTATCATCAATCCCGACTAAAACAGTAGGCATTGAATCAATTGTATTTTTCAAGAGGTTACGCAGCCGGGAAAGTTCATTCTCAGATTTTTTGCGTTCAGTAGAATCAGCAACAATACCCATATAATGAGTAATAACACCTTCTGCGTCTCTAGCTACGACAATACTGTCTTCAGTCCAGATAACGCGCCCGTCAGGGGCAATAATCCTGTATTCCTGCTTAAAATGGTCAGCACCTGAATTTTGATGCTTCTTAACTTCACTGATAGCCTTGCCTTGATCTTCGGGATGAATAACATCAATAAAATTTATTTTTCCAGACATAAAATCGTCTGCATTAAAACCTAGCTGCGTCACATTTTTAGAAACAAGTTCAACAGGCCACCCATCCTCAGCCCTCCATTTAAAAAGAACAACAGGACTTTTTTCCACAATCATATTAGACTGTATAAGGGCTTCTTCAGCTTTTTTACGCTCAGCAATATCTCTTATCAGATTAAGCCGCATATCGTTAAAAGCTTTGGCGACCTTATCAAATTCATCAAACTTCTTTCTGTTCTTTCTACGATTTAAAACAAGCGGGCGCTCTAGATTGTCAATATCCATTTCCTGCGCGTAGTCAGCCATCGACTGTAAATGCCGGGTGACCATGTAGTAGATAATAATTAATATGCAGAGTGCGACCAAAAAAGTTTTAATACCCTGCATCAGTAATACAACGAATACCCGATGTTTCAAACGGTTAATAACATTTTCAAGATCAGCAACAACCCGCAGTTGTCCTACATCAACACGTCTGCCATCCACCAGATGACTGAGTACAAAAGTCTTTTCGATAATCTTGCCATTTGAAGGTATCATACCGACAGAGACAACTGACTCAACTGCCCCCGAAGTCATATCACTGACTTCTAAATAGCGCATCCCGGGTAATTTATTAGCCCCTTCAAGCTGAATTTTAACATGATCAATATTAATATCCCAAAGGCTGGCAGAAATAGTATTCGCATAACTGTTTTCAATTTGTGTCATCGCCTTTTCAATCTCGCTGACATCACTCCGGTATTCCATATACAATTGAACGCTGGTTCCAAGAATTGTAAAAAAAGAGCTGCATATCAAAATATAAATAAGGAGCCTGTAAGGTAAAACCTGCCCTTTTCTTGATCCTAAAAATTTTATCATGAAACTCCACCCAAATATTTTGTTGCCAAAGTACAAACTCAATAGGTTATCTCAGTCCGTCCAATTATCATTTAGAATGACATAATTAACATAAATTTAAAAGGTTCAGCTGTGATCGATCACACAATCTCCAACCGACACCATTGATTACATAATTTCAAATTTGGATTCTACTCTTAAAATTGCAATTCACGAAGAACAAAAAGCTATAAACTTTAAGTTTCTGTCAATGAAATAAGCACCGAGGAAAATGGAAGAAATTGATTGCACGCAAAAAATCGGGCACCACAATTCAGCTCATATAGAAATGAACTTAATATAAAGTGACTTAGACAGAACCATACGCAAATAGTAAAATCTGAATTATGAAGAAAACTAATAAGGTATTTCGAGGTAAGACAGAAACTACTTTTTATGCTCCGCCCATTTATCTATCGCATCAAGGAACATGAATGTTTCAGTAGATTTAATTCCACCAATATTGGAAAGGTCATCCACCAGACACTGTCTGAACGCATTCCGTGAAGGAACAAATACTTCCACCAGTAGATCATAACGACCAGAAACATTTATTACAGACTGCACTCCACTGACTAATGAAATTTTTTCCATAATATCACGATTTGCACGCCCTTCAAGGTTGATACCTACCAAGGCAATCAAACTGTTCTCAAAATAAAGAGGATTTACAGAAGCGGTAATTCTCAAGTAATCATTTTTAATCATCCGCTCAGTGCGTAACCTGACAGTTCCATCTGAAACACCAAGCTTACGCGCTATATTTTTATAAGATTCACGTCCATTACTCTGTAATTCTTCTATAATTTTACGATCTATGTCATCAAGAACTAAAGTTTTATCTTTCACCCGGAATCTCCTGCTTTCAATATTACTATGAAATTTACAATTAATTATGTTATACATAGTGGCAAAATGACAATTCCGTCAATCCATGATAAAAATTATCCTGTCAAAATAAAAGCCTACGTTTTTTTGTATTTTAACAATTTTAAAGCCATATTTTAACATTGACAAGATTTAGCATATTGTTTTTTAATTAAAACGAAAGAAGCACTTTCCCAACATGGAGGATTAAATATGCCCAGCAATTTATTTAAAGCACTTTCGGAGCAGACTGAGGAGCTAAAAGCAACAGGTCTTTACAAAGATGAAAGAATCATAACATCACCGCAACAGGCTCAAATATCTGTAGCAGGTGGACAGGACGTTCTTAATTTCTGTGCCAACAACTATCTCGGCCTTGCCAACAATCCAGAACTGATAGAATCCGCAAAGAAAGCACTTGATAAGTACGGATTCGGACTTTCATCCGTAAGGTTTATCTGCGGAACTCAGGATATTCACAAAAAGCTTGAACAAAAAATAAGCGAATTTCTCCAAACTGAAGATACAATTCTCTATGGATCGTGTTTTGACGCAAACGGCGGATTGTTCGAAACTATCCTTTCGAACGAAGATGCGGTTATAAGCGACTCGCTGAATCACGCTTCAATAATAGATGGTGTACGCCTCTGCAAAGCTAAACGATTCCGCTATAAAAACAATGATATGGCAGATCTTGAACAGCAATTGAAAGATGCTTCCGATTGCCGTTACCGACTGATTGTCACTGACGGTGTTTTTTCCATGGACGGGATCATAGCTGATCTCAAATCAATTTGCGACTTAGCGGACAAATATGACGCACTTGTCATGGTTGATGATTCACACGCGGTCGGATTTGTCGGGGAAAACGGACGAGGAACACCTGAAGCTTGCGGAGTTCTCGGCCGTGTCGATATAATCACCGGAACTCTCGGCAAAGCTCTCGGCGGAGCTTCCGGCGGTTACACATCAGGCCGGAAAGAAATCATTGAATGGTTGCGTCAAAGATCCCGCCCTTACCTTTTTTCAAACACTCTGGCTCCGGTAATAGCCTCTACATCAGTTGCAGTACTCGACCTGATCCGAAATCAACCGGAACTCAGAACCAGACTGAATGAAAACAGTCAACTTTTCCGTTCACGTATGGAAGAAGCCGGATTCAACCTTGTGCCGGGCCATCACCCCATCATTCCGGTAATGCTCGGTGACGCGGTTCTGGCGCAAAAAGTTGCCGCCGGCCTTCTCGAAGAAGGTATTTATGTAATAGGATTCAGTTTCCCTGTCGTTCCTCGCGGACAGGCCAGAATCAGAACGCAGATGTCGGCAGGCCATACCACGGAACAAGTAAACAAGGCCGTGGATGCATTTATCAAAGTAAGTCGTAAACTCAACATTATTGATTAAAAGGCTCACCTTAATGAAGACAATGAAGGCTCTGGTTAAAAGTAAATCGGAAGAAGGAATCTGGATGGAAGAAGTGCCAGTTCCTCAGTGCGGGCATAACGATGTTCTGATAAAAGTAAAAAAAACAGCTATTTGCGGAACTGATATACACATATATAATTGGGACAAATGGGCGCAGCAGACAATCCCTGTCCCTATGGTTGTCGGGCACGAATTCTCAGGTGTAATCGAAAACCTCGGCAGTGAAGTTCAAGGCCTTGCCCTTGGTGACAGAGTTTCCGCAGAAGGACATGTCACTTGCGGTCACTGTCGAAATTGCAGGGCCGGGAAAAGACATCTCTGTAGAAACACCATCGGTGTAGGTGTTAATCGTCCGGGATGTTTTGCCGAGTATGTTTGTGTTCCGGCTTCAAATGTATTTAAACTCACTGACGCAATTTCTGACGACGTAGGTTCAATCCTTGATCCACTTGGAAACGCCGCGCACACGGCCCTTTCTTTCAACTTAGTTGGTGAAGATGTCCTTATCACCGGAGCCGGCCCCATCGGCATGATGGCTGTCGCAATAGCCCGCCATGCCGGAGCCCGTCACATTGTTATAACCGACCTTAATGACTATCGTCTGGACATTGCCGACAAACTCGGAGCTACCCGCACCGTAAATGTCAGCAAAGAAAAGCTGGATGATGTCATGGCCGAGCTTAATATGACCGAAGGGTTTGATGTAGGTCTTGAAATGTCCGGCAGCCCTGCCGCTTTCAGGGAAATGCTCGCAAAAATGAATCACGGCGGACATATTGCTCTGCTGGGTATTCTTCCGGATGACACTCAGATAGACTGGAACATGGTCGTTTTCAAGGGGCTGAAACTGAAAGGTATTTATGGCCGAGAAATGTTTGAAACATGGTACAAAATGTCCTCCATGCTCCAATCCAATCTTGATATTACTCCCGCAATTACGCATCACTTTAAAATCGATGATTTCCAAAAAGGTTTTGACGTTATGCGGACTGGACAATCTGGAAAAGTTATTCTGGACTGGACCTAATCTGACAAGACTTTAAAATCTAAAATATTCCTAATAAAAACGGTCCCGCTATGATATCGGGACCGTTTTTATTTTGAAAATTAATTATTCATACTGGAATATATTCTTCTCACATGTCTTTTGGTAATTCCCAGTCTGTCCGCTATATCAGCATTTTCTATGCCATAATTTTTAAGCCTAATCACTTTTTCCGTAAGTTTTGCATGTTCTACAAAACGAGTCGAAATATACACTCTATCATTAGAAAATTCCTTAAGAACACTGAGAGCAGCCTTTTCTGGGCTTTTATTTCCCAGCCGGACACTATCCATCTCACGAACCATAACCTCATATAACAAGTTCTCTTTCATTACCTCTCTCCGGTTTATTATCAATTGATGAGTATAGACTAATGTTTCAACCCGTCAGCCCCTGCCAGACATTGTCGGAGGTAATTAAAAACATTAAGGGCCTGCCCTTATAAATAAGACAAGCCCCTAATTTTAATACATTATAATTATTATTTCACACCAAACGTCTATCTTTCATTAAAATAGGCTTTTAATGGTATCACCTATTTTTTTTACAGGATTTTTATCAGGTTCGGTTGTAGATTTCTCTCCACTCTTACCGGTAAAAGTCTTACCAATACCTTCCAATGTGTTCTGGACTCCTTCAAGCACATTGCCGACAATACTAAAACCGGACTTTGCAAGAATTACTGCAAAGCGTGGTAAATCGACCATAATTGAAGGGTCCGCGACCGCACCGGTAATATTGACAGGAACTGTCAGCCCCACAAGGTCCTTACTGCTTTTCCCACCCTGTCCTTCAAGAGAACCTACGATTTTAGCATCAAGTGCATAATCCAAAGTCATCGTATTAAGATCCATTTTACCGGCCCCATCGGCTCTAAGCAGAGGAGATTTGAGTACTAAATCCTTGTTGACGGCAACACCTTTATCAATCTTCGCTGTCGCGGAAACTTCGCCAAACTCTGTTCTGTTATTATTTCTATGACCAATCACCCCGCCTGTGAGGATCGAAAAAGCATCTCCTGCCAGAAACAGGATATCAAAACCGGACACATACCCGTCCAGAACTTTGAACCCAAGATTCCCATTCAGATTAGCAATAATAACTTTAACGTCATTCCCTCTGCTTGCAAGGTTGGTAGTAAATCCCATTTTACCGGAGAAACTGTCTTTTCCTGTCATTTCTTGTGAAAGAGCCTCACCGTCAAGTCCGGTAAGCGCACCGTTAAATGTCATTGTCGGAACAACTCCGGTCACATTCAAAACGGCTGTAGAAGTAAACGCGCCTTTGGCTGCATTCAGAGAGAGCGGTTTGATGGTCAAAACTCCGCCCTTTGCGCGGGCAACAACAATAACATTAGTCAAATTAGCCTTTCCGGCTATCAACTGCTTAACACTAAGATCAGCTTTCAAAGTCAACTTGCGTAAAAACTCAACAGGAAACAACTCACCTTTTTTCTCGGATTTTACATCCTTTGTCTCTTTTTTATCAGCTTTGCCAGACTCATCCGGAGGCAGGTAGCTATCAAGATTAAATTTATCTACATCTACAGCTAACTTAACATCAGGACGATCAGGGTTGGCAAACGAAGCCGCTCCCTTGATAGTTGTTTCATCCAGATTGATCAGTAAATTTGAAATGGCAACGGACTTTGCCGTTCCAGCTACGGCGAAATTAAGACCGACAGCCGTTAATGCCTTATCACTGGAAGTTTTAACTTCAATTCCCATCTGCTCGAGAGTGCTTTTCAAATTAAATCCGGGAACACTCATGTCACCAGTAAATTTAAGATTGTCTCCGCCCAGCCCTGAGCCCTTGAAAGAGGCTTCAGCTTTCATATCATAAGCTTCCAGAATAAGATTACCAACGTCAGCAGTTCCGGCAGCAAGATTAAGTGCTGCGTCTCCGGAAAGTTTAACCTGACCTTTATTACCGGGAACAGCTGCTCCCTTTGCATCCAGAAGAACCTTCAAATCCTTAACAGAGAAAGATTTAAAATCTGACGACAGGGTTGCAATCCCTGATGTGGTGGTATCAGCTACAATTTCCGGCTTTGTTGAAGACAGGAGCACGTGCACTTTAAAATTAAACGGCTCTCCGGGAGCAAATTCATCAATTGAAATATCACAATCATCAACTGCCTGCCTGACATTATCCTTACGGTCATCCCATACAATTTGGGCATTTTCGATAAGAAGACCACCCAGAGTAATATTAAGATCACTCTTGGCGTCATCAGCGGAAGATTCCGGCTTTGTTTTCTCGCCTTCTTTACCAACCAAGTCGTCCCAGTTAGTTACTCCGGCTTTATTACGCATAAGATTTAGAACCAGATTCTCAACGTCAACCCGCATTAATTGCACATCTCCCGAAAGAAGAGGAAGCAACTTAAGGCTTACATCTGCGGATTTAAGGCTGAACATATTCTTCTCCGAAAAACCCGGAGCATTTGAAAGAGTCACACCTGAAGTCGTCACTCCTACCCAAGGGAAAACCGACAGTTTGATATCCCCGTCAAAAGTAAGTTCGCGCCCTGTTTTATCGCGCACGATTTTAGAAATTTCATCTTTGTAATCATTAGGGTTAATAAAAATTGTCGCTAGCACCATTGCGGCAACAACGACAACAACTAGACTCGCGACCACTATCCCAATTATTTTAATCGGTTTACTCATGGGTGCATTCTCCCTACATAATTGCATAAATATTTAGGCAAATTGCCATACTTCAAACATAGCCTGTCAGCGAAAAAAATCAAACTATAATTATAACAAAACAAAAAGACCAAACAAATAACAAAATTTTTTACTCAGCATAAAACACGTCTACCCCTTTTTTATTGCCAATATTCCCGAAATCAGGCAATTAATCGGCATGCAAAAAAAATGGTCTTTCGCCCTTACATGCCTTGTTACGTATGCAACCTACCTTTTCACCATGGCAGAACTACCCGCAATTTTAAATCATCTTTTGGGAAACTGGCCGGAAATGCTCGGTTACAGATTTGCGACCAGATTAAAAGATCCCGTACTTTTATATTTCTGCCTTGGTCACTTGGCTATATTCGGCGCGATTCTACCACTCTATATAGCTAAAAAATTTGATCTTAAACCGCACAGAAAAGTTCCATCCGCCATATTATGGCCCAGCATCGCGGCTTTACTGGGATCATTTTTATTTTACGCACATTTTCAAGGATTTCTCACAAACATGCTGCATCCGGACCCGGATCTGCCATACATGACAGAAGCATTTTTCTACATATTCCCATTCTCACTGGGCCTTTGCGTCTACTCATGCTTTTTGATTCCACGCGCAGTGATGCTGATTATGGACGGCAATAAACTTTCACCTATTCTCGAAGCGGCGGCTGCCATTGGAACCATTTTGATTTCATGGCAGATTTACACACACAATGGTCATATTTTACCGGAAAAAATATTCTGGACAGGTATGGTAATAGCTGCGGCAGGAGCATTATCCAGATCGTTCTATCTGTCGTTTATAGCCTGTTTTGCCACCCTTTACGGGGCTTCAATGGTCAATCCTGTTTTCTACAAAATTCCATGGGAACCTATCTTGCCTGGATTCCTTGGCGCCTTCGTAGCCTTCTGCCTATATCTTCATTCAAGAGACACAAGATCATTCCCGCACGTTTCTACGACAAACAGTTAAAGGTCGCCAGAAAACACCATATTCTAAAATATGAGATATATGAATTAGTTGTGTGGCTATGATGTAATTAAGAAAAGTAGACGGGATGGCGAGTATTTTAATCGAGTAGTTTTCTTACAACAAGCAATTCAGCGTGGATTTCCTTAAGAATTGCTGTATCAAAAGAACCTTCGGATTTATTATCCATCCCAAACAAAGGCAATTGCTCGGCAGGAAATTTTTCAAGAAGTTCAGCTGTCATTTCCGCATCACTCTGCGGATCAAATGAATCCAGCCGTTTTCGAGCACCTTCAATTGTAAGGCCCTCATCATGCAGAAGCATCTTGATGCGAGCGATAAGCTGAACGTGTTCTTCATTATAAAGACGCTGACCTGACGGCGTGCGAATAGGCTCAAGCTGCTCAAATTCCCCTTCCCAGAAACGCAGCACGTAAGATTTCAAGCCGACAAGTTTTGCCGCCTGACCTATTTTGTATATTTTTGATTCATTCTGCCGACTCATAAGAACCTTACTATCAAAGAGATATCCCTTAGAAAAGACTAAATACGCAAAAAACTGCGCAAATTCAGATTAATTTTACACACGACAAGCAAAGTTATGCTTAGCACCCTAAACGTATAAAAAGAAATCCTTATTTTATGAACCGTCCACAATCATTAAAAAAATATTTTTCTTGCTTGACAGAGAACACTACCTCAAGTAGTTATCGTTTCCGTTGAGACAAACATAGGCGCGTAGCTCAGGGGTAGAGCACTTGCTTGACATGCAAGGGGTCAGCAGTTCAAAGCTGCTCGTGCCTACCAAAAAAGTCAATAAAAAGCACCGATTAGAAATTTTTCTAATCGGTGCTTTTTATTTGGTATACACTTTGGTCTACATTGAAACCATAATGCCAAATAAAGGGACTATCACAACGTTGGCTTCAAATTAACAGCTTTAGCTTTTTCACCTTGCATCAAGTGGTAATATTTTTGTTGAGTTGTGCGAATACTGGCATGGCCAAGCATGGCAGAGACAGCGGCAAGATCCGCTCCATTTCTAAGCAGCTCTGTTGCCCATAGGTGCCTTATGTCATACATCCGTACCGGATAATTAATCTCTGCTTTTTCTACAGCAGTATTAAAACTTCTTCTTATTTTCTTTAGAGGCTTGTTTCGATATTCAATTATAAACTTGGATGAAGGATTTAACTCTCTCTTTTCTTTTAACTTATTATTATCGGTTGGATTAAGTGGTATTAAACGGTTTGACGTTGCCGTTTTTGTCCCTCTGACATGTAGAGTAGAGTTCTCATAGTCGTGATCCGACCATCGTAACGATAGCAGTTCCGACCTTCCCGTTCTAGCTCCACACATCCATTCAACTTCAATTGCCCAACCTAGATGCGGCGCAGCCACTTTTATTAACAACTTAAGATCCTCTACATTGAGCTGTAGATCCCTTTTTTCTTCTCGTGCTTTTTTCCACTTTTTCAGAGGATTATTGGCTGTGATTTCATGCTCTATACCGAAGTTAAAAATAGCACTGATGTAACCTAAATACCTATTGCGCGTAGCAACGGAGACATCAGACCACTGATTCTCTGCAAGAGCTAGAAGATCACTATAAGTTATTTTTTCTACGGGAGTATGTGTTAAAGCTGGCAAAACAGTTTTGTTTAATATGTTTACCCAGTCTTTTAAAAAAGCCTTACTGACATTTCTTGCTTTCGCATCTCTAATATAAAGCTGTGCGAGTTCATCAAAATAAATACCCTTTCCCTGATGAAGCTCTTCGCCGTGCGCTTTTTGTAGGGCTATTTCCGCATCTCGTATTTTTGCGGAACTTAAAGCATCCTTTCCTCGTCCAAAATATTCACGAACGGGACTCTTACGCTCTTTTATTCGGTACTGTATGTAGTAGCGTCCATCTTTGGTTATTCCAATGCCCACACTAGCACTCACGATCTATAGATATAGGTGTAAATCCCCGTTTTTTGCGCAAAGGAATCTGTTTCTTTTTCTGCTTAAAGAAAAAAGGATTGGCCATGAACTGATCTAAATCATCTTTGTTAAATCTATTTTTGCGTGGACCATAGGTAGGAATGGAAAACTCCTCCACATATCGAAGAAGCTGCCTTCTTGAGTAGCTAATATATTCTGCGGCTTTTGCAGTAGGTATAAATTTTGATGTAGGTTCCATATCGCTTCCATCCTTATACAGTTTTTCATACTGTTTCTAAAAAGGAACAGAAAGTCAATATATATATAATTTTTCAGAAGTTTTGTTTTTTTCTAGGAACCAAACTAAGTACCGTTAAACTGCTTTTTTACTAGTGCCAGAAGCTAAATTCTGGTGCTCCATTATTTTTTTTGCAGAGTTAATTACGGTATCAGGAGAACATCCCAATGCAGAGCACAGCTTTGAGAGTTCCTCTATAGTAATGAACTCTCCTTTAAAAATACTCTCAATTCTTTCTATAGGAATTGCTGATCTTTTTTGAATATCACTACTGCTAACATATAAACTTTTAGCCATATTTTTTAGGACAATCCCAACTTCTGAGTCGAAAGAATTCTTTTCTTGCTTCCTAACAGGGACAAGGTCTTCCCAGTCTAAATTTAACCTATCTACAATTCTTACGATCGTTTTCAGATTTGCCCCTTCCTGATGATCATTTAACCATCTGGAAATCATTGATTTTACAATATCAAGTTTTTTTGAAGTTGCAGTTAGGCTAGACTGCTCAACTTCAATTTTTACAGCTGATTTTATGTTTGTCCAAATAAAATCAAAATTTTTATTAGTTTTCATCTTAAATATATACGGCAAAATCTGTTCCTTGTTAGGAACAAAGTTGTTGACTTTTTATTCCTAATTAGGAACAGTGCCTCATGTCATCAATAATCATAAAGCTTTTAAAGACAAAAACATTATCTCAAGTCTCCAAGGAAACCGGGCTAGGACGCACGTCTGTTTATATGCATAGCACAGGAGAACGTGAAATAAGCAAGAAGGCGGCACTAGCTTACCATGTTGCGTATGCGATTCCTTTAAAGGAACTTTTACCGGAGCTTTTTAGCAATGAAAAGAAATGAAAGAGGCTTCGCTAAAGTAGAATTTTTAGCAAATATTGCTAAAATCCGAGATTTGGTAAGCAAGGGATATTCGAAAAAAGCTGTTTATAGAAAGCTTAAGGACGCAGGTTCTTTGTCTGTAAGTTATTCCCATTTCTGCCGTTTTGACCTGTCTGGGAATATTTCAAAAAAAGATGATTTTACCCCAGGTGTACCCACCTCCAGAACCGTCTCCGCTCTAATCCCTGCAATCCCCGCTGAAAATAGCGGAGACGGTTCAATCACCCAGCAAGCAAACAGCAATTCAAAATTTGTTCATGAAAATAACGTAACTGAAAAAGACCTTGCTGAAAAATTGGTCGGTTAACAACAGGAGAATTTAAAATGGCTACTATTAACATGATTTTACAAGGTAAAGGCGGAGTGGGCAAAAGTCTCGTTGCCAGCCTTCTGACTCAACACCTTCTCGAATCCGGCAAAGAAGTTCACTGTGTTGACACTGACCCGGTCAACGCAACCTTTGCCGGTTACAAAAGTTTCAACGTCACAGCTTTGGATATTATGAACGGTGATGACATTGACCCCAGACGTTTCGACACATTGGTTGAGCTAATGATGGACCTTCCTGACGATTCTCATATGGTTATCGATAATGGAGCGGCCACATTTGTCCCTCTAGCAAGCTACCTTGCAGACAACAATGTTTTTGAACTGCTTCATGAAAGTGGCCACCAGATAAATCTCCATACAGTTATTACTGGCGGTCAAGCCTTGCCGGATACTTTAAGCGGATTGAACTCACTACTGAAAGCTTTTGATACACCTATTTACATCTGGCTTAACGGTTACTTCGGACAAATTAGCCTTAATGGTAAAAATTTTGAAGAGTTCAAAGTCTTTACAGATAACACTACACGATTCCCTGCGCTAATCCGCCTCCCTCAAAAGAAAAAAGAAACCTTTGGACGAGATCTAGAAAACCTTCTGGCCGTCAAGATGTCTTTCCATGACGCACAGGAAAGCTCCCTTCCGATCATGACAAGGCAACGCCTGCGCATGACATGGAATGAAATCAGATCTGAACTTGAAAAAAGCAACCTATAAGAATTTTTATGTCAGACAACAACGCCCCCCTCACCATCCAGAAAGTGCGCGATCTCATTACTGAGAAGCATAACACTTTACTTGATGAGAACGACCCCATTCTCATGCTCGTAACTATGCACCGCGCCTTTCTGGATGAGTTTGAATTGATGCTGAATCAACAAACTACAGTAGCTGAAGAACACATGAATGAGCATGTGAAAGCTTTTGCAACTGAAGTTCGTAAGTCAACAAACATCCTATTGAGCAAGGCGGTCAAAGCCAACGTTGAAAACTGCATTGCTGAGATCGGCCAGCATCAAGAAGTCATGTCCAACTTCCTCTCTACAATCAAAACGTGGAGTCTCTTCGCCGGGATAATGCTCATTCTATCAATAACCACAACTCTTTCAGTTCTTGTGTGGGGTTCGTGATGGAAGACCGGCTTGTAAACAACCTTATTTTCAACATGGGCCCTATCATCATTTCAGCTCTGAAAGATAAAAATGTGGCAGAAATAATGGTTAATTCCGATGGCAAGCTTTGGATCGAACGATTTGGAGAAGACATGTACGTCGCGGGAAAAATAGATCCGGATCAGACAGCCAGAATAGTTTCCCTAGTTGCAAGTGCGCTGGATTCTACTGTGACAAAAGAAGAACCGATTGTTGAAGGTGAACTACCAAAAGCTGCTCCACTTAACGCATGTAGATTTGAGGGAGTTTTCCCGCCAGTTGTGGACGCAGCCGCTTTTACTATTAGAAAAAAAGCCAGTCAGGTCTTTCCGCTTGAGGACTATGTTGAAGGTGGAATCATGACTCATGAGGTATTGCAATCAATACATACAGCGATATCCGACAAAAAAAACATCGTAGTCTTCGGTGGAACCAGTTCTGGAAAAACGACTCTCGTAAATGGCATTATCAAAGCTATTGCAGAAATCTCCCCCAATGACCGGCTTATCATTATTGAAGACACCGCCGAGTTGCAAAGCAGATCTCCCAACACTCTTTTTCTTAGAGCAACAGATCATACCCCCATTCAATCTTTAGTTCAGGCAAGCATGAGACTGCGACCGGACAGAATACTGATTGGAGAGGTCAGAGCGGCTAAAGCCACTATCGAATTACTTAAAAGCTGGAACACCGGACACCCGGGAGGAGTTTCAACTCTTCATGCCAATTCTGCCGCAGACGGGTTGCAGAGAATTGAAGATTTGATTGCTGAAAAAAGTAATTTTCCTATGCCGCGTCTGGTCGGAGCGGCTGTTGATTTCGTTATTTATATCCACAAATCAAGAACTGTCGAAGCAGGCCGGAGAGTTTCAGAAGTAGCAAAAGTTCACGGCTATGACTCCCAAAAACAAGAATACAAACTGGAGTACATCCACAATGAAAATAAGTACTAAACTGTCACAATTTTTCATGCTTGCTGTTCTTCTGATTCCAGAAGCAGCTTTTGCAAGTGGCCTTGATGAATTTCAGGGACCAATCGATAAAATTTTGGGTACTGTCTCCGGCCCTGTCGGGGGAGCAATCTCCGCCATAGCTATCGCGATTTGCGGCATAACATTTGTCCAAAAACGTGCAGATATTGGAGAAGGATTCAAACTTCTTTTATCTATTGTGGTGGGAATCTGTTTCATAGCTTTAGCTAACAGCCTCGTGCAATCAATGTTCACTTTCAGCGGAGCTATGCTGTGAGTTCACAAGATCCCACACCCGAAAAAAGAATCATACCTATTAACCGCTCACTTCATAAACACGCGTTGTTAATGGGAGCCGAACGGGATCTCGTCATGTATGCGGCGCTGGTCAGTTTTGTACTGGCTATTGGCGGAAAAACTCTTCTATCTGCTGGGGTTGCTGTTGTCTTTTGGATTGGCAGCGTTTTTCTGCTCCAGATTATGGGAAGATCGGATCCTCAAAAATCCAAAGTTTGGCGTCGTCAAAACGCTCTTCAAACTGAATACCCGGCTAAATCAACCCCATGGAGGCGGTAAAAGTATGCTCAAATTAAAAGACTACCGTCATAAGCAAAAAGGATTATCTGATTTACTACCATACGCAGCCATGGTGGATGATGGCATAATTCTATGTAAGAGCGGTGCATTCCTGACAAGTTGGATATTCAGATCACAAGACACAGCTTCCAGCACACCTGATGAATTAGCTCTTGTAAGTGCAAAAGTTAATCTGGCTCTTAAACAGTTAGGGTCTGGTTGGCTATGTAATGTAGACGCAATTAGAATTCCTTCCACAAGCTATCCTGCTTCAGGTTCAAGTTTCTTTCCTGACAAAGTCACTAAAGCAATAGAAAATGAACGCAGAACTGCATTTGAATCTGGTTTTTTTTACACAACGGAAACATATCTGACTGTCACCTATACGCCACAGCTCAAGGCAGAAAAAATAAAAAGATATGCAGGAAACTCCGGGACATCAGGTAACCTGCTTGAAAAATACCTGAATGATTTTAAAAAAAATATCATCCAACTTGAGGATTCTCTTTCTCTATGCCTCCTGATGGAGCGATTAACAAATTATACTTATGAAGATGAATTCGGACAGAAGAAAACAATATCTCCATTACTGAGTTTTCTTCACTCCTGCATTACCGGCGACAATCAGAAAATACTTTTACCTGCAACCCCAATGTATCTGGATGCTGTTATAGGCTGCAAAGAATTAATTGCCGGCGATCGCCCCTCCATAGGCAATAAACATATCCGAATTTTAGCAATTGACGGATTACCTTATGAAAGTTGGCCGTCTATGCTGTCCTGCCTTGAAGGCCTTCCTCTGGAGTACCGTTTTTCAAGCCGCTTTATCTGCATGGATCAGTATGAAGCTCTTAAGGAATTGGAGCAGTACCGTAAAACATGGCAACAACAAGTTATTAAGTTTTTTGACCACGTGCTCAACAAAGTTAATCCAAGTCCTAACGAATACGCAAAATCCATGATGGAAGATGCCAAAGAAGCAATTACAATCCTGCAATCAGGAGATGTTTCTGCCGGATTTTATACAGCTTGTATTGTTCTTCTTGGTGAAAATCTAGAAGAGCTTGAAGAATACATCAGGTTGTTAGGCCAGCTCGTTAAAAGTGAAAATTTCAGCTGTAGAACAGAAACTACCAATGCTATGGAAGCATGGCTCGGGACACACCCCGGAAATGGAGTAGCAAATATTCGTCGGCCGATTATTAATTCTTTGAATCTAGCTGATATGCTTCCGCTGGCAACAATCTGGCCCGGCAGAGAATTTAATCCTTCTCCCATGTTCCCGCCATCCTCTCCGGCCCTGATGCATTGCGCCACCGAGGGGTCAACTCCATTCAGACTTAATCTTCATACCGGAGATCTTGGCCATACTCTTATTTTCGGTCCTACCGGATCGGGTAAATCAACTCTTCTGGGAATCTTAGAAGCTCAATTCAGACGCTATAAAAGCTCGACCATTTTTGCCTTTGACAAAGGCATGTCCATGTATCCGCTATGCGCAGCAACAGGCGGAGCACATTACGAAATTGCAGGTGAGGACTCGGCTCTATCATTCGCACCTCTTTCATATATTGATTCCGATGCAGAACAAAGCTGGGCTGAAGAATGGATTGAAACACTGGTCCGGCTTCAAGGATTTACGGTCCTTCCTGCTCATCGAAATGCGATACATCAAGCAGCAAATTTGCTTAGAAAAAACCCTGTAGACATGCGCTCCCTTACAGATTTTTACCACCTTTTGCAGAATGAACAACTGCGTGAAGCTCTAAAGCATTACACCGAAGCGGGAGCCATGGGCTATTTACTGGATGCCAAAACTGATAATCTGGACATGGATAATTTCATGGTTTTTGAAACCGAAGAGCTCATGAATCTTGGAGATAAAAATCTTATCCCGGTCCTGCTTTATCTTTTCCACCGCATACAGAAAGCCTTGAAAGGACAACCGGCAATGCTCGTGCTGGATGAAGCATGGATCATGCTCGGTCATGATGTTTTTCGTGAACAGATAAGGGAATGGCTCAAAGTTTTGCGTAAAGCAAATTGCGCGGTTGTTCTGGCTACTCAATCTTTATCAGACGCCTCCCGTTCAGGAATTCTGGATGTTCTTGTGGAGTCATGCCCGACCAAAATTTTCCTAGCGAACGAAAGTGCTGCTCAAGAAGTACAGCGGAAACTGTATCAAAATCTCGGCCTTAACTCTACCCAGATACAGATCATAGCCTCAGCTATACCCAAACAAGACTACTACATAGTTTCCCCGGAAGGCCGCAGGCTAATTGATTTAGCACTGGGACCAGTTGCCCTGTCCTTTGTCGGATCTTCTGACAAAGTCAGCATTTCACGCATTAAGGAACTGGTCAAAAAATACGGCGATAACTGGCCGGAAAAATGGTTGGAAGAAAGACAAGGGGATTTCAGATGAAAAAATTAACTCTAACTCTCATACTTCTTATTTCATTTTTTGTTTCTGCCTCGCCAGCTTCAGCAATGGTCGTGACTTGTACCAACTGTAGCGACAGATTTTTGCAAGCTTTAGAGCGAGCAACCAGCATCGAACAACTTGAAGGTATGTGGAAAACTTATGCTGAAGAAATGATGCAGACGCAGCAACAAATCATGATGGTGAAGCAAAATATTGAGCGATACGTCAACATGGTAAAGAACACCGTTCGGCTGCCATTCTCCATCAAAAATACAGTAATGCGAGATTTCAAAAACCTTGCATCTCTATCTAAAAATCTCGCCACAACCATGGGCGAACTCGATGTCATGGATGGAATATATGACTCTTATTACCCAAGCTTCAGCTACGCTAAAGAGCTGGTTGGGCTCCCTGCCGGAGATATTAACCCCAAATATTACGAATATTATTCCAAGTGGTCAAAGAGAGTCGATAAAGCGACCAAAGCGACTTTTAAAGTGTCTGGCCAGCAATTGAAAGAGATCAGTGAATCTGATGAATTTGACTCATATATAGAAGACCTTCTCAGTACTCCTGAAGGCCGCATGCAGGCATTAGAGGCAGCAAATCAACTCACTGGAGTTCAGATTTCAGAAATGCGCAAACTCCGTGCGCTCATGGCTACACATATTCAGAATCAGGCTCAGGTTGAGCAAAAAAAAGAGAAGATTGAGCAGGTTAAAGACCTTAATAGCAAAAGATTTTTTGAAAATAATCTAGCAGATCAGGCCAAAAAAATTTTGAGTGAAGGTAACTAATCATGCTATCTTATATCATTTTTTTTCTTCTTTCTTATCTAAAAGTTTTTGAGCTTGAGCAGCCAAATCATTTTGGAGAAAAACTCTCGTTGCTTGCTCAGCTTTTTGTTCCTGTAGCACTTTTTCTTTCTGAGCCTTTTCAAGATTATTTTGGCCACAAGCAAACAACAAAAAACTTAGAAACAAAGTTGTTAAAAAACAAATTAATAAACGCACTTGAACTCCTTATTTTAGTTTTAATTATTTTAAAAAATAAACTTTTTAATGTCAAATTCATTATTCTTTTTTCTGTATTACTACTGGCATTTTTCTACTCAGATTTGGCCTTTGCTGATGATGCAGAAAAAACAACACAAAATTTAGATTTTCCATCAAAACTGCTTTCTGAAATTGAAACTGCAGCCAAAACATGGGGACCAGCTATCCAAAGATACTCCCTCAGCCTGTTCAAAAGTTTGCTCATAATAGAAATAGCATGGATGGGAATTCAAGCCATACTTAAGGGCTCTGATCTTCAGCAAATCTTGGCAGAATTTGTACTGCTGATTATATATGCATGTTTCATGCTGGCTATTTTGTATCATTATGAAGAGTGGGCCAATGCTTTAATCAAGTCTTTTGGAAGTGTTGCAACAAAAACGGGAGCGCCTAAAATTAGTCCCAAAGATATTTTTATCTATGGAATAATAATTATAGGCAACATGTTAAACACTCTTAGTGTATTAAATATACCGTTAAGCATTGGAATAATCTTCTGCTGCTTAATCATCGCCATTACCTTTACACTTATCACCGCCCAAATTGTTATGGTGAAATGTGAAGCATTTATAGTACTCAATGCCGGAGCCATCCTTTTAGGATTCGGTGGTTCTAAATTTACTAAAGACTACGCAATTAATTTTCTTCGCTACGCCCTTTCTGTTGCTGTAAAGCTCTTTGTCCTACAGCTTTTATTAGGAATGAGCATGAATTTTATTGAAAAGTTCACTTCTGTAAATACGAAGAGCTTTGCTGATATATTCCTAGTAATTTGCTCCTCTATCCTGATCCTCGCTCTCGTCAAATCCATCCCTGATATCGTTTCCGGAATTGTTAACGGCTCGCACGTATCCACTGGTAGTGCTTTGACTTCCGCATTTTCTGCGGTTGGGATTGGAACTATGACAGCTATGCAAGGTCTTAAAGCTGCTGGAGGTGGAATTATTGACGGCAAGCGCGGAGTTGATGCTGTCCGCGAAGGTGCAAACATGGCGAGTTCACAAGGAGCAACCGGATTCGCTAAAGCAGCTCAAACCGTTAAAAATCTTGGTGGAGCCATGCGGGACAACATAGGTAGCAGCGGCATGGGCAACATAAGAAGCAGTATAAAAGCCCGCCACGAAGCTTTCAAAATGGAACAGGATAGTTTTTCTAACAGCGATAAATAGCCTTAACTCCGTAATTTTAGAAAATTCATAAAACCCAGAGAGTCAACAAATATGTCAAATGAAACCAACCCATACCTCGATGCGCGAGCTGAATGGCTTGAACGCTATGGATCTTACATAGAAAGCCGTAACCAGTGGCGCATCGCTTCACTCATAGCTCTTCTAATTGCCGTGCTGTCCATCAGCATAAACTTTGTTCAGATCACACAGAACAAAGTCATTCCTTATGTGGTTGAAGTGGACAAACTCGGCCACTCTGTTGCGGTTAAACGCGCAGATTCTACGGTCAATGTCTCTGACCGGATCATACAAGCGGAAATTGCAAACCTCATTGTTAACTGGCGGACAGTTACAGCAGATATCGGCCTTCAAAAAAAGATGGTCACTAAAATGTCTTCCTTTGTAACCGGAGCAGCGCGCGGTGCAACCCGCAGTTGGTACGAAGCCAACAACCCATATGAACGAGGTCAAAAGGTTCTCGTTGAAGTCGATATCAAAGGAATCCCTCTTCCTGTCAGCAGTGAAAGCTGGCGCATTGAATGGCTGGAAACAATCCGAAACCATTCCGGTGTGGCCATGTCCAGCACCAAATATGAAGCGACTCTCAAGGTTCGCATTTCTTCCCCAACAACAGACAGCCAAATTATCAGGAATCCTGCCGGTGTATATATCACCGAATTGTCCTGGGCAAAACTTCTTGAGCAATAGGAGCCGTAATGAACCGAATTATTTTCATATCATTTTGCCTTGTTCTACTAACTTGTAATTCTGTCTCAGCAGCAACTGAGACGGACCAACAAGGGTTAGCAAATAAGGTATTTGCCCAGCACAATCCTGCACCTGAAAAAGATTTAGGTGGAAATGTAGGAATTGCGATAAGCCAACCCGCGCCAGACTATATTAGTAAAACGGACGTTCGTTTGAACAGTAAAGAATGGAAGGCTTTAAAGCTCTCTAAAGAGTGGATTAATCGCAAGGTGAATCCAATAATGCATAGCAATGGCAAGATCGTTTATGTTTTTGGCGCCACTTTGCCGACCATTATTTGTTCCCCTCTCATGGCTTCTGACCTGGAATTTCAGCCCGGTGAAAACGTCAATGACGTCATCATCGGTGACACTGCCCGATGGATTGTTGTTGTAGCTCAGTCCGGTCTTTCAGGACGGGAAAGCACTCACCTTGTTATTAAGCCGCTTGATGCAGGACTTGTAACAACCGCAGTTATTACGACCGACCGCAGAACTTACCATCTTAAGCTTGTCTCCCGCCGCAAGGGATACACCCCGTATGTCGCGTTCATCTATCCTGAAGATCAGGAGAAAATACTTAAAGCCAGCCTCAAGAAAAAACGCCGCAAAGAGTCTTGGAAAAGTACAGAAATAGAAGGAAAACCCACGGATCTATCCGCGCTTGATTTTGGTTACTCCATCACAGGAGATGAAGCCAGTTGGAAGCCGATGCGGGTCTACAATGACGGCATCCGGACTTTTATTCAGCTCCCCAGAACATCCACGCAGACTGAAATTCCCGTTCTACTCGTCGAGAAGGCCGGAGAAGAATCAATCGTCAACTACAGGGTCAAGGGCAACGCCATGATCGTGGACGAGATCTTTGAAAAAGCAATTCTAGTGGCTGGCACCGGCATGGATCAGGAAAAAGTTGAAATAAAAAGACTGGAGACCAAATGATGAACATCACTCTACAAGATTCTTGGAAAATAAAGGCAGGGTTGTTGGAAATAATTCCTGCTGAAAATCTTATTTTTTCATATAAAAATGAGCAAATAAAGGCATTCTTAGATGTCATAAAATCTTTGCCAGAAAACAAAACAATCTTCGCTCAACTTCCCGTTTTACTTAAGTATAAAGATCAACCCAAAGATAGTATTCTGACTGAGATAGTCATGAATAACTGCTTAACTGGTTTTTTTGTATGTTTTTGTGCAACAGTAGCTCTCCCCGATTCAACAACTAAGCACCAGATATGGGATTCTGAATGGTTCTATGTTCCAGAAAACAATTTAGATGAAATAGAAATAAATCTTCAAACTTGGCTTAACGAAAAGCGCAAAAGTTTAGCGAATAGTTGCATCTTCAATGGCATATTTTCAATTATCCATGCCCCAAGTGTATCCT
Organism: Maridesulfovibrio ferrireducens; assembly: GCF_016342405.1. Classification (NCBI taxonomy): domain Bacteria; kingdom Pseudomonadati; phylum Thermodesulfobacteriota; class Desulfovibrionia; order Desulfovibrionales; family Desulfovibrionaceae; genus Maridesulfovibrio; species Maridesulfovibrio ferrireducens. The sequence continues at coordinate 57,641 of NZ_JAEINN010000013.1, forward strand.
CCACACCAGAGTGTATTGTAGATGAAATAAAATTTTATGATGCACTAAAAAAACTACCTGACAGTGCAACTATATTCAAGCAAGTCCCTACCTTAGAAAAAATAAATACAGTTCAGGTGAAAAAGAATCTTCACGAGACAATAGAAGATGCGAAGCTGAAATTTATTCAGAACCTGATAAAGACCGCTTCCCTTACAGGCTATTTTGTCGAGCTAGGGATGCAAGTCATTATTAGCTCAAATGAAAAAGTCATACACTTAACTAAATGGATTTACGTTTCTACTCTCAAAGAAGCTGAAAATATATTAAACACATGGCTTAATGAAAGAGACAAAGAGTTAGTTGGGGAGGACAAGTAATGAAATTACTTTTTACACTTCTTCTACTGACCATTCCCTTCACTGGCTGCACTGCTTTTAAAATTATGAAAAAGCATGTGACAATCGCAGAGCAAACTGCGCCCATGTACGAAGATCACGAAGTTGAACCTCTGGTTGAAGAAGCCGCGCTCAAAGTTGCAACGCACTACCCTCCCGGCAGAACTGTTTTTCACATGAATGTTTCAGACAATCCTTTTGGAAGACAGTTTGAAAACAATCTACGTGGTCAAGGATTTCAATTCAGCCCCAAAACCACCGATCCTAATGTCCTGAATGTGAATCAGGTGTTCGACGCCATAGGCAACAGCACCATGTACTACCTGCATATCCAGTCTTCTGACGGCTGGTCATTTGGGCAGGTCTACAATCTTACATTTGAAGGCTTTCAAAAAGCCGGACTCCTTACCCAGACACCCGCCTTTTTTGAATTTGTCGGTGACGATTCTCAGCAAGTGGAATCACCACTCAATGAAAATTGGTCCATTGTTCCCGGTGGACTTAAGGATCAGCTCAAACGCTGGGCAGGCAGGGCAGAATATCAGCTCGTCTGGAAAGCCGGTCATGACTTCCAAATGCAAGCTCACGCCACTTTCAGAGACACATTTCCAAGAGCGGTTAAACGTATGTTTTCCAGAATGCACGCCGGCGGAAATTCCCTGCGCGTAACCATCTATCAAGCAAATAAAGTCATTGAAGTTTGCGAGGATTAACAATGAAACATTTTATATTATTCATTCTCATAATGTCTCTTTGCAGTTGCGGAAGCTTTAAACCTTCCCCGCAGGAAAGGTCTGTGAAAAGCAGAGCTGCGGCAATGGATTATGCGACCAAAAAGAAAACGGTCAGAGTTGTTCATGCTCCATATCTAGGAGCTATTCCGGTCGAGCTGGATGAACATAGATTGCCGGCAGTATTTGCAAGACGGATTACACTGCATGCTTCCGGCAGTGCTTCAGAACTGGCCAAACAAATTAATGAACTTGTTCCCGTCCGCATCGAGGTTGAAAACAGCAGTCCAGTTGCTAATACAGAAGACAAACAAGTCACAAAAAAAATGAAGCTGAACTATGACGGTAAGCTCAAAGGATTGCTTGATTCTTTGTGTGAATATTTCGGCATGGGCTGGGAATTTGATGATATCACTTCCAAAGTTGAAATCACGCGGTTTCAGACCAAATCATTCAGTCTTGCCGTTGCTCCCGGCAACATTTCTTACGAATCCATCATTACCAACAAATCACAAACTTCCGGCGGATCTTCTGACTCCGGAAGTATTGAAGGAGTCGGCCAAACATCTAAGACTTCCGACAGCGTAAGCCAGACTTCTCAGACCAACAAAGCCACCTTTGTGGGCGATGTATGGGATGACACATCCAAGGCCATTTCAACAATGCTTTCAAAAGACGGCCAAGTTGTAATCAATCAGGCTGCCGGCATGGTTACTGTTACCGATACTTCTACAGCCCTGCGCAGAGTCAGCAAGTATATCAAATCTCTGAACATCAAAATGGGCAGACAGGTTGCTCTGGCCGTTAAAGTCTGGGCTCTGGAATTGAACCATAATGCGGATGCCGGCTTCAATCTCGAAACAGCTCTGCAAGCAGGACAAGCAAGTCTCGGGCTTATGGGCGGCCAGCCATACAATACGATTTCCGGAGCAGGAACGCTGACTGCGGCGATTCTTGACGGTTCATGGAAGGACTCCAAGCTTGTTCTCAGAGCTTTAAAACAGAACGGACGCACCACTCTGCTTACTTCCGGTTCAGGAATCGTCATGAACAATCAGGCTCTACCTGTTCAGGTTGTTAAGCGTGATTCCTACCTTGCCGGCATGAGCAGCAGCCGTGACAACCAATCTGTTCAGACTTCAGAACTCACGCCCGGTGAAGTCTCTACCGGATTTTCCATGACGGTTATTCCTCACATTATGAATAATCGAAAAGCAATCCTTCAATACAACATCAATCTTTCATCACTTGATTCTCTTACCGAGTTTTCGACCGGAGACATGAAAGTTCAGCTCCCTGAAGTTTCCACTCGCAGTTTCAGCCAGCGCGTAACCATGAAATGCGGACAGACTTTAATTCTGGCCGGATTTGAACAGGAAACTAATCAAGAATCAAAAGGACTCGGAATCACTTCCGGCGGGAACAGTCAGAAATACGGAAAGAGCCTCATCATAATCACCATTGAAATGGAAAGTGCGGGAGTCTAATCATGCACACAATAAGGATTAAGAAAAAACAATATGCTGTCGGTTTCTGGTGGCAAATTCTGGATGGAAAAGGCGGCAAAAAGCTACTCATGGAGCAGGCGAGAAAAGTAGCAACTGACTTTTCTGACCGGGAATACAACTATGTAATTGCCAGAAAACAGCAATTCGGACTCAGCTCAGACTCGGCAAAACTAAATAGAATTCCTTCCTTGGCATGCGCCTTGGTGGAACGATCCAGATCTACTTGGATCGGAATGTTCTGCTTAAGTGATGAAGAAAATCTGTGGTGGGTCTGCGCTGTCAGCAAAAAGATAATTGTTGCTGAAGGTGATCAGTTTTTCACTTCCCGCGAAGAAGCTGAAGCTCATTTAAAGAGTTTGAAAGCCATGTCGAACTGGGAAAACAATGAGTTCATCTGCGAAACATTTGGAGACACTCTTAACCATTTTGATGGACTTATTAAACCATCAGAACGGATTCAGCCGCTCTATCCTCAGAAAAACAATAAAAAACTTCTTGTGCTCGCTGCGGCAATAATTCTTACCGTTGCCGGCTTTATTTTTTGGAATAATTACCAAGCCGATCAACTTGCAGAGCAACAAAGAATCGCAGCTATTAAGGCCCGGACGGAAGCTGAAAGGAATAAGGCTAATTTTAACTCTGATCCCGGCAAGTATTTCACAATGCCGTGGAAAGTATCTCCGATGCCTTTAAAATTTGCAGAACCGTTTCTAAAAGCCATGCGAAACACAGAACCATTCAATAACGGATGGAAACTGGAAACCATTACCCGCAACGACACGGGTATTTATATGGCGTGGTCGCATCAGGATGGTGCGGAATTCACCAACCGTCCAAACAACTCATCCTTTGGATCACGTCCAGATCTGGCAGAAATAAACATAGACTATCCCAAAGAATTAATCCGCCCTGAACAAAAGTTGATTAATAAAACTGACGCAACAGCAAACCTTTATGAACTGACTCGCACCCTCGGTGCAAAATTAAATCTTACTTGGAAATCTCCTGAAATAAAGAAGAAAAACAATAAATTCCTGAATAAGCCGTTTGAAATTATTGCCCCATGGATCAAAGGAGAGTGGAAACTTTCCGGCCTTCCTGCCGGCTCTGCAATTTCTGACTTCCTGTTTATTCAGATGGATTCAATCCCCTGTCTGGTGATCTCTGAGATCTCTTTCACTAAAAACCAGTGCTCAATGGAGGGGCAAATTTATGCCAAATATTAAGAAATTAAAGAGTCGTCATTTAATTATATTGATCTGCATTTTCATATCAAGCGCAGTCATAGCCGGCACAGCAACCTACATTTTCTACGGCGGCAAAATGCAAGCAGACACAAAAATTGTTCAGGATCTTGTGGTTTTCAATGCCACGCAATCCAACATGACCGCCGTTAATGGGAATAAGACCAGCGCATTCACCCAAAGTTCAAACGGAACTTTTAAGACCGGAATCTCTACAGGAAATTCCAGCAGCACAGACACGGCTTCGACTTCTTTTTTTGAAGCACTTTCAAATGGAACGACTGAAATATCAGCTCAAACGGAAGAATCGCGCGTTGATCTGAATAAAAATAATCCAATTGACAATTCAACTAATCACTCAATTGGAAATTCAACCAATGAAGACAAAAAAAACAAGCCTTCTGAAACGAAGATTACTCCCCTCAGCTATTTCACATCGCTGAGATCTCACCTCGAACTGAAGAAGCTCGAAGTCGCAATAGCAGAGCAGGAACAAAAACTGATCAAGCTTCATACTCCTGATCCTGCTGTGATTAAAGCTATTCAACAAACTCCAGCCAAGAAGAAACAATACCGCCCTGTATGGCCTAAAATCGTTTCTATTCAAGGAGTAGACGGGAGGCTTTCGGCTACCCTTTCCAGCTCTGCCGGAGTCCAGACAGTGAAAACAGGAAGTAATGCCGGCCCCGGCAAAGTCTCTTCAATAACCCCTTCAACAGTTCTGATCCGTTTTAACGGCAAGAACGTTCCCTTGAAATTCAAGGAGTAAACCATGACCAACAACGAAATACCAAAAGAATTGCAAGAACGTGTGCTACTTCTAAACGGCATTATATACATCTCTGCCGAGGTGGCGGACGATGCAGTTTTAATGTCTTTTCTGAGCTATGCGGCACGCAAAGGTTTCAAGGAAACGAAAAGACTTGAAGCTGAAGAATTCCAGAAAATGCGTAAGAAAAATATCACTAAAGCTGAAACTAAGAGCGACATTCAAGATCTAGCTGTTCAGATTATTGCTGATGCTTACGTGCAAGGCGCGTCTGATATTCACATCGGCGATTACGGCCCGTTTGCCTCTATCCAGTTTAGAAAGCTGGGCATGTTGCAGAACTACAAGCAGCTAATGGGAGAAATTGGCAGAAAAGTAATTGTTGCAATGTATCAAACCATGTCCAACAGCGCAGATACCACATTTGTAGCTAAAGAAAGACAGGACGGCAGGATCGTAAGCAACGACTTTCTTCCTGCGGACGTTCATTCAATCCGGATTCATACGGAGCCGCTCGACTGCTCAATGGCAGAAAACGGGACCGGAACTTTCATGGCGCTGCGCCTTCTTTATGATCGCACAACGGCGAAAGGTAGTTTGCAGGATAGATTGAAAACGCTTGGATTTTCCGATCGCCATATCCGCAGATTTCAGTTTCTTACCCAGCGTTCCGGACTGACTCTTCTTTCAGGTCCGACCGGTCATGGTAAAAGTACACTGCTAAAACATATCATGGAGTGCATGGCCGAGGATAATCCGGAAAAGAACTTCCTCGCCATTGAAGATCCACCGGAATATCCGCTTGAAAGGGTAAAGCAGGTTCGAGTCAGCACCAACGAGAAAGATGAGAACCGTGGAACGGCATATCGTAACGCTATTGCCGGAGCCATGCGTTCTGACCCGGACACCATTATGATTGGTGAAGTCCGTTATCCTGAAGCGGCTTCAGCTGCTCTCGATGCGGCTCAAACCGGACACGGAGTATGGACAACAATTCATGCAAACTCAGCGTTAGGAATCATTCAAAGAATGGTCTCACTGCTCCGAGCTGCTCAATATCCTGATCCTCTTGAATATCTTTGTGACCACACAGTTCTGTCCGGACTTCATCATCAAAGGCTTGTGCCGGTGCTTTGTCCGAACTGCAAAATGCCACTTAAGGAGATAACCAAACTTCCAACTGACAATAAATTGCGCTGTAAATCACTGCCTGAAGCCGTGCTCAATCGGTTATTCAGAGCAGTTAACAATATGGAGAACGTCAACATCAGAGGTGAAGGTTGTAAGCAATGTTCGGGTGTTGGAATTATCGGGCAGACCGTAGCATCTGAAATAGTCACCACTGACCATGTGATCCTGAAAGCGGTACGCACCGGTAATATGGAAGCGGCTTATAAACATTGGAGACATGAACAGAACGGCCAGACCTTTGTCAGCCACGCCATTGACCTAATCGAAGACGGATTGATTGATCCTTATCTGACAGAACGCAGACTTGGTGTACCGCTAAACTATGCCAAGGCTTTTGATGATTTTAACCTTTCATCTTCCGACCTTGATGAACTGGCCGGTGCAAAAAATGTGGAGGCTCCTCATGGTGCTTCCTGAAATTAACAATTTACTGGCTAAGCTTTTCTTCAAGCAGAAAGAACGGATTCGTATCTACCGAAAACTTTCTGCAATGACCAGACACGGAGTCAGCGTTGCCGAGAGTCTTACTTATCTAGAAGAAAGATATGCTAAAAATTACAGTCCGCTAACTCCCGTTCTTACGGAAGTTTCAGCAAGAATAAATTCCGGTAATAAGCTCCATGAAGCTCTGCAAGGATTCATTCCCGCAGAAGAATCTATGCTGATTCAAAGCGGAGTTAATTCCGGAAAACTTTGTGAGGCTCTGGAACTCTCAGTAAAATTAATCAAGGCCAAGTTAAAAATCATAAGCAACATGTGGAAAGCTCTCAGTTATCCGTGTCTTTTGATTTGTGCGTTAATTACGCTTCTGCTCGTGCTTTCAAGATACGTCATGCCCAGACTTACCGAGATTTCAGACCCGACACGATGGCAAGGAAGTGCGCAAACTCTTTATCAAGTAACGAAATTCATAGACTCCACAGCAGGAACTTTGTTCCTTGCCGGAATAGTCGCCTCCTTCTTTATCTCTCTGGCAACCCTCAAAATATGGACAGGTAAAATCCGCGTCCGTTTTGATAACATTCCGCCATGGTCCTTTTATCGTCTTATCACCGGTAGTCTCTGGCTCTTCACCCTTTCTACCATGATGGAATCGGGTATTCAGCTTTCACTTGCGATGAACGACATGCTCACCACTCCAAATTCAAGCCCATGGCTGAAAGAAAGAATGCACTCAATCAAGGCTCAGCTCAATCTGGGTAAAGGTCTTGGGCAGGCTCTGGACGATTCCGGATACCAGTTTCCCGCCAGAACAATCATTGAAGACCTGCGGGTTTATTCAAAACTTCCGGGCTTTGACAGCCAATTAAAACTCATTGCCGAGGAATGGCTGGATGAGGGCATGGAAACAATCAAAGTTCAGGCCAAAGTCATAAACATGGCGTGCATAATCGGCATCATTTTTATGATTTCCAACATCGTTCTCGCAATGACTTCTCTTCAGCAACAACTGGGACAAAACATTCTTTAACAGGAGCAATCATGATTGATAACAAAACAAAACAAAAAGCTCGCAGGAAAAAGGATCTTGAACGAAAGAAATATCTATTAGGGAATGCCTTTTTAGCTCTGTCTCGCACAAAAAAGACCTTTTCTTCTGAAAATCTCCTGACCTGCCTAAATTCAAAGGCACACACTCTGGGTGACAAAAAGCTTACAGCCGAACTTCACACAGACATAGCCTCAAAGTTCGCATGGGCAAAAGAATCTTGCGAACCAGAATTAATAGAAATGATTATCGCCTTAAAAAGCAAAGTAGAAAAATTGGAGTCATCAAGTTTAATGAACAGAAATAGCCTTAAGTGTCTTTCTGATGAAAACATAACTGCCAATTCTAGAATTAGCGGAATTGAAACAGCTTGGAGTGAAATACCAAATCTTACTCTCAAATTTAAAAAATCCAAAGATTACTTTGTTTGGTTTTTCATATGGTTATCCATTGATTTTATAGTGACTTTATACATGTTTTTCATGTTCAAAATTATCCCTGCACAATAATAACATTCAAAAAAAACTACGAGGATAGCAATCATGACTTTATTTGAAACACTCGGCTCACTCCTTATAGCTTTGATCGTGTTTGGCGGATCAGCCTACATGGTCAAGAAATCAATGGATAATGACAAAATATCCACGGCTGAACAAAACCTTTCAACCTTTCGGCTTGATCTAAAACAGCTTTATGCCGGCGAGCCGGACTTCACAGGTATTACTACTGAAATTGCCGTTAAAAACAAAATTGTGCCTGACAGCATGCTGAAAAGTAGCGGCGAAATCCGCAATGCATGGAACGGAGCCGTAACCGTAGCGGAAGGAACAGATGCCACTACATTTACGATTACCCACAACAAAGTTCCTGAATATGCCTGCGTGAAACTGGCAACATTTCAAGCCGGATCATGGGAAACGATTACTGTAAACGGGGTTGAGATCAATCAGGCAAGTGGAATGGTAGCAGCCATAACGGATCAGCTTGCCGACACTAATATCCTCGTTTTCACCTCCAACTAGCAGAGGCATTAAATGGTTCTCAAAAGTGTATCATTCACAGATTTGATTCTTCATGAAAGCGGCGAAGCCTTCATGAAGGGGTGTGATAATTGCGACCAGAAGCTTGTTCCTTGTGAAGAAGACACCAAAAAAGAAATTCAAATGCTGCATGGGGAAGTCCTCAAAGTACATGAAGAAAGTGGACGGCACACTTTCAGAATTAAGCACGAAGATATCGGTTACAGAGTTGCGCTCTATGAGGGTGTTGTTTGGGGCAGTGGGAAAGTTTTCTTCCTGCGCAGGATTCAAGAAAAGGTTTCTGCCTTCACGAAACTGGGATTACCTGAAGCTCTTTCAGAATGGCTTCTAAATTCAAACCAGAGTAAAGGGCTTGTTCTTTTTACCGGTGCGCAAGCCTCTGGAAAAACCTTCAGTGCTTCATCACTTGTAGCAACACGGCTCTCAACTCTTGGAGGCCATGCCGTCAGTTTTGAAAACCCTGCGGAAATGCCTTTGGATGGGAAGCATGGAGATTTCGGATTCTGCTTTCAAGCCGAGATTGATCATGAAGAGGATCTGGCTGAAGCCATCGAACGCTCGCACCGTTTCGCCTCTCCTAACATCATATATATAGGAGAAATCCGCAGCAAACACGCAGCAAGTGAAGCCTTACGCGTCTGCCTCGGCTCCGATCAACAAATAGTTGTGGCCACACTGCATGGCTTCGATCTTGTAACGGCTCTTGAAAGGCTGGTCACTATGGCCCGCGAAATTGACGGAGATATTGCCAGTCAAAACCTTGCTCAAGGTCTTCTGGCAGTTGTCCATCAGCAACTTGAACATGTTGACGGAAAAACAGTTCTCCATGTCCCTCAGTTCCTGCTGGCTCCTTTTAATGAAAACTTCAAAGGACTCCGTGCAAAAATCAAGAACGGTGAACTGGCGGGATTACAGGAGGAAATGCGGGAACAAAGAAACCGCATTCAATTCGGAGGGCTGGAAGCATTATGCAAGGACTAGCTGTTCTATTTTGCCTTCTCGGAGCCATAGCTCTGGCCAGTCCGGAAACGGTCACCCCGAGAAACTCACCCAAGGCTGAGTCTATAGCTGTAAATTACGCAATCTATCGCAATGCGGTGAATAACTTTGTGACAAGCAATTCATCAATAACAACAGGTGAAGTTCCCGTTTCTAATCTATCAATTCCAACCGGTTGGAAACCCATGCGTGCATGGGCCAACCGGATGGATAATGGAAATTGCTACGTGTGGGGATCTGTGCAGGGAAACGAATCTGAAGAAATCAGAAAGCTTTTCATGGGAAGTTTTGCCATCGGAGTTAAACGGAACGGTTTTCTGGCCAACGCTCACGGAGCGGACACCGCACTGCCGTCTTTCATTCCTGAAAACAGCATTGTCAGTGTCATCACCCAGTAGGAGATAGTTATGAAAGCTAATCGTAAAAACAAACAGGCCGGCTTCGGGCTTTTAGATGTACTGGCTGGGCTTACTATTTTCATGCTTATGCTTCCCATGCTTGCCGACATGATGGACCGGGGCGTGGAATCGATCAAACAGCACAATGTCAGCTCCCATTTATCTAGCGTAATGGATGCTGCGTCCTCATATGCCAAAGAAAATTATGCTGGACTGATAACATCTTCAACCGCGACCGGAGCAACTCAAATCACCATGGATCAGCTTCGAACAGGCGATTTTCTGTCTTCCGGTTTTAAAAATCTGAACGGATGGGGTCAACAATATGGAATATATGTGCTTGAACCAACCGTAGGCGATCTGCAAGTTTTAGTGCTGACATATGGCGGCCGCACTCATTCAGAAAAAAACAAAAAATTCAGCGCAGCCATTGTTCCTGCCACTGCCGCCATGATCGGGGGTGCAGGTGGTTACATTCCTGTTGGAGACCTTCCGGGACAAAGTGTAACCGAGCTCAGAGGTTCTTACGGTGGTTGGACTGTAAATTTAGCATCAACAAATATCCCCATTCCTGCCGCCGGACATATCGGAGGAAGAGCTTTCCTGCGTGAAGAGGATATCGGAAAAGATTTTCTCTATCGCGTTGAAGTTCCCGGTCATCCTGAATTGAATGAAATGTCCACCGAGCTGGATATGACCGATCACGCCATTGAAGGTGTGAAGGAAATCAAATTTGAAGAACACACTCTTGCGGATATTGACACAACTGGATTCTGCAACGATGCGGATAAAAATGGACGAGTGTTTCTTGATCCGGCTGTAGGTCTTTACGTCTGCCGCAACGGTCAGCCCGAAGTCATCGCCGACACCGGCAATTCTCAATTCCTCAAAGGATCAACCATTGCGGTTGATGGCGAACTTATTCCCAAACCTATCTGCCCCACCGGAATTACTTCCGATCCTCAGATCTTTGTGGCTCCTTCAATCTTTGCTGAAGGACCAATTTCAAAAGCTATTGTAGCGGTTCAGTCGTGGGCCACTGACGTTGGAGACAACTGGCAGGTCCATTTACGCATTCGCACCGCTGACACAGGGGATACATGGATAACACCTCCTGCTGGATACGGAAAAGTCATGGTCCTCACAACTTGTAATTAAAGGAGAAAGTCATGGAATTAACACTCAATATTATATCTAAATATCTTTTCCTTTTTCTGCTTCTTCTCTTCGTTTCCGTGCATTCCTCCGCAATCGCAGGAGACGCAACAAGCTTTGATCCTACAAGTGTCGCCGTTGAACCGAAAGCAATCAGCGGCGTACCCATTGGCGGCGTTATCCCATGGACATCCGGAACTGTTCCCGAAGGTTTTCTTGAATGCAACGGTCAATCCACCTCCGGCTACGCAGACCTTGCGGCAATAGTCGGCAGTACTGTTCCGGATCTCCGAGGAGAATTTATTAGAGGATGGGATCACGGCAAAGGGACTGATAGTAGTCGAAGTATTTTAAGCAGCCAGACCGATGCGATGAAAAGTCACACGCATCAGACTACAATAACTGTTTCTTTTAACTCTGTCGGAGTAAATATTCCTGTTCTATCAGCTAGTACAGGGTCAAAAGACATTGGTTTAGTTCATGCCGCAAACGCTAAAGCAAGCGGTTCCTATAAAGCCTATCTTTCCGGATCTGGAACAGGAACCGGCACATCCACTACTGCCGGAAGTGGAACAGAAAGCCGCCCTCGCAACATATCCATGATGTATATCATCAAGGCTGAATAGGAATCTATCATGTCAGATTCTCCTAACAGCCTCACCCGCCCGATCAAAGGGACTAAAAGTGGCAACAGAATTGTCTACTTAGGCATTGCCGTTGCTACTATTTTAGTCCTTGTGTTTGTCTATTCACTCTCTCAGTCCGGCAAAAAAAGTGACAGCGTTGAAACTGGAAAAGCGGCTAATATCGACACTGACCTTAAGCAACCATTGACTGCTCCTGAAAACCTCGGGATATCCACACCTCCTCAAGAAAAAGAAAAGGAGCCTGAAACTCAGCCATTAACTGAAAAACCTCTGATAACCGTCATCCGTCCAGCAGAACCTTCAGAAGCTGCGAAACAACGCGTAAAAGAGTTGTTGGAAGTGCGGACATTCAAACTGGAAAGAATGAAAGCCGCTCTTGCCGCTCCGCTCAAAATTCAAACGGCCATGCCGGATAAAAATGAACGGAAAGTCATACAAACATCCTTTGATGATGTTCGCGCAAGGCATCCTCTAAACGCGCCCGGAGTAACAACAGGTATTCCAGTAGAGCCCAATGATCAGCAGGAAAAAGAAGAATTTCTTAATTCCCGCGCCGCCAAGGACGGTTCCTGGCAACTGCCTTACGAGCGTGTTCCAGGCAGGAGATTTGAACTTAAAACAGGCTCCGTCATCACCGGCATAATGATCTCCGGAATTAATTCTGATCTCCCCGGTCAAATAATTGGGCAGGTCAGCAAGAATATTTATGACACTGCAAGTGGAACATACATGCTTATCCCTCAAGGCTCGCGAATGATCGGGGTCTATGATTCACGGGTAGCTGTAGGTCAATCCAGAGTTCTGGTTGCATGGAATCGCATAATCTTTCCTGACGGGTCTTCCATCACTCTCGGGGTTATGCCCGGTACTGATATCGGAGGTTACGCCGGTTATTCAGGAGATGTGGACAACCATTACCTGAAAACATTCGGTTCGGCTGCCATCATGAGTTTGATCAGCGGCGGTACGGCCTATGCCATGGACTCTTTCAACAAGAGTTCTTCTTCAAACCAAACTCCAACTCTACAAGATGAACTCGGATCAGCTGTTGCCAGCCAATTGGGACAATCAACCCTTCAGTTACTCCAAATGAATGTGAAGCTGAAGCCGGCAATATCCACCGAACCGGGCAAGAGATTCAACATGGTTGTCACCAAAGATATTGTTTTTGCACGCCCATACCTCCCGTATAGGAGCCAGTAATGAATGATCAATATGGACTCGGTGAAAACCTAAAGAAAAGTAAAATATGGTTGCTCTACTTACTCTTTATGATCGCAGTTACCCTAATAGCTATGAGCTATGCGACCCAGCATACAGCAGAACTATATGGGCATCATAAAGCTCTGGGAAATACGGTCTATAAACAATTTTACTGGCCGTGGATGATTGTAATCTGGTTTCAAAAACTTTCCTCAAGCAAAAGTTTGAATCACATTCTTGCGATCGCTCAGATTATATTTATCGGGCCGCAAGTTGTTGTACTCGGCATTGCTCAGCTCTTCACGAGAAAACCTGAAGGAATCAGCGATATTCATGGAACGGCTCACTGGGCAAGCAAAAAGGAAATCACCAAAGCAGGATTACTTCAAAACACCGGCGTTTATGTTGGCGGCTGGCAGAACAAGGAGGTTCTTCACTACCTGCGTCACGATGGTCCAGAACATATTATGGCCTTCGCCCCGACTCGGTCAGGTAAGGGTGTTGGTCTTGTTTTGCCAACTCTGCTTTCATGGGATGAGAGTTCCATTATTTTAGACATCAAGGGTGAAAACTATGCGTTAACTTCCGGATGGAGAAAAGCTCAAGGACATAAAGTTCTGAAATTTGATCCAACCGATGCCACCCAAAATTCTACAAGATATAATCCGTTGGCCGAAATAAGACTTGATGGACCTCATGCCATTCCCGATGCCCAGAATGTTGCCAACATGATCGTTGACCCTGACGGTAAAGGACTCAAGGACTATTGGAATAAAGCGGCATTCGGATTTTTAGGCGGAACAATTCTTCATTGCATGATTTTATGCAGGATCAATGAAAATAGGCATGCCACTCTCAACGATCTTTCTTTGATGCTTGCTGATGAAGACAAAGAAATGACTGAACTTTTTGAAGAAATGCTGAATACAGATCATGTCACCTATCTAGACATGCTCTTTGATACTAAAATGGATGAATTAGCGGTCAAGGCTGTGAAGCAATTCATATCCTCTGCTGCCCGCGAAATGCTGAACAAAGCCGGCGCAGAACTTTCAGGGGTTGTTTCCACTGCTGTGGCCAACATGGCTCTTTACCGTGATCCCGTTGTTGCATGGGCCACTTCCGGTTGTGATTTCCGCATTTCCGATCTCATGAATTTTGAAAAACCTGTTTCACTTTATCTTGTGATCAGACCTTCAGACATCGACCGCCTTCGCCCTCTTATCCGACTTATTCTGAACATTGTCCTGCGCCGCCTCACAGAAAACATGGAATTTGAAGACGGAGCAGCAAAGGCAACATATAAGCACCGACTGTTGCTTATGCTTGATGAATTTCCCGCTCTGGGACGCATGGAAATTTTTGAACGCGCTCTGGCCTTCATGGCAGGCTACGGAATCAAGGCCTACATCATTACGCAGGATCTCACCCAGCTTCAATCTGCATATGGCAAAGAAGAATCCATAATGAGTAACTGCCATATCAGAATTGCATATGCTCCAAACAAGATTGAAACAGCGCAGGCTCTATCAAAAATGACAGGGGAAGCGACGGTCATCCAGAAAAAGACCTCACTTTCGGGAAGTAGATCAGGGCATCTTGGCAGAGCCAGTGTAAGCATTTCAGAAGTTAAACGCAGTTTGCTCACACCGGATGAATGTATGCGCCTCCCCGGTGCAGAAAAAGAAAACGGAAAAATCATTCGTCCCGGTGACATGCTCATCTTTCCAGCCGGATTTGCGCCAATCTACGGCAAGCAAATTCTTTTCTTTCTTGATCCTGAATTTCTGAAAAGGGCCAAGATTACAGCCCCTGACAAGTCAGACATTCTCGCTGAAATTGTTCCCTGCAAAGAAAAGCCTGCAAAGGCAGATACTCAAGCTAAAACCGAAGCCGACCGCAAAGAACTCGACGACCTCATTGAAGAGACAGAAGTCCATGAAGAATGCTGACATTACAAAATTACTCCCAGTGCGTTTCCCGCGTGAAGCGTGCAGGACTTGCCCTAACTGCGCCACTTGGATGGCCAGTTACGGTTCCAGAAAAACAGGCCGCCCCGGTTGTCCGCTCTGTCATGGAGACGGACGGGTTCCGTATATGTACCTGCCCCCTGAACGAGTCTCCGGCCGGAAGCTTATCGTGATCGAGCAAGGAAACACCCCAGTGCTTATGCCTCTGTTCGGAGAGTGCAAAGAACCGGGAAAACATAGAGCTATGAAAATGGGCTCACAAGTCCGCTGCCCAGGCTGCGATGACCTTTGCGTAATGCCTGAAAATATTCAAGCCGGCGATTTGATTACAACTGACCTTAGTAAAAAAAGGAGGAGCCATGAATTTTATCCCCTCAAAGCCGCTCTCTGATCTGGCAAAAACACCTCTGAAAATTTATCTGGCATGCCCGTACACACATCCTGATCCGGAAGTACGAACGAGCCGCTATGAAGCTGTAAATATTGCCGCTGCAAAAATCATTGTCGCTGGTCATATCGTTTATTCCCCTATCTCACATTCACACGGAATCACGAATACAGGATTGCCCATGGACTGGACTTTCTGGAAACGCATTGATCAGGAATTTATACGCTGGGCAGATCAGGTGTGGGTTCTTAAACTCGAAGGTTGGGAACAATCGCACGGGATTGGGGCTGAACTTGAATTAGCCGCAAATGAATTCAAGGTAGTCAGATTTGTTTCTCCAGAACATTGCAACGTATCCTCTTTCTAAGGAATCAGGTTCTGACATGACTTCAACGGCACGGGAATACTACCCACCAAATGGTTCTGATACCAATGGTGATCGACATCAGAAACATGCTGATACCGATCACCTGAAAAAGCTTATGCGCCGTGACATAGCCGCTTTTTACAATGGGCTCTCCGGAACTGGCAGAAGAATACTTGCCGCCCTTATTAAGTCTGCTCCGGCAATGGATGCACCGTATTCTATTGTCATTTCCAGCCTTCAATATGCGGCAAGATGCAGTAAATTAAGCGTGCTAAGAACCTTTCCTAAAGGTGAAGAAGCAGGACTTTTCTGTAGAGAAATAAACAGCTCTGGACGCAGGCACGGGACAGTAATCACTCTTTATAAAGAACGCTGCGAGTACTTCATTAGCCTGTTCAAACATGAATACGGCCTGCTCGCTGATACCGATCATGATTGGTATCAGGGGCAAAATGTTACCAAAGGTGATCGGTATCAACCTAACTTTAGTAACAGCCAGAAACATAGCTCTAAAAGTAAAGGTTCCGCACTGGCTATATTGAATTATTCTGACAGAATTGATGCTCTGTTTTCCCGTCTATCCGATCAGGGTAAACGAGTGTTTGGTATCATCTGCTCATACTCAAAAGAAGCGGCGCAAGACGAAATAGGTCTTGTAATTCAGGCAATTGCCAGAGATGCCGCTTGCAGTGAAGTCACTGCTCGCAGGGTTATTAAACACGGCCATGAAGCTGGAATTTATTCTAAAAGAGTCCACGAACGCGGCCCGCGCTTTGGTATCATTCTGCAATTAAATAATGAGCCTATTGCACGCATTCAGGAGCTTTTAAAATCCTACCCACCACATTTTGATACCAATGCTGATCGGTATCAAACAGGTGTTACCAATCATGACCGGTATCATGATCGCAATGATACCAATCTTGATACCAAAGGTGATCGGTATCATGTTACCAATGCTGATTCATTAGCAAAACAGCCCGTTATCCCTTGTATTTCAAGCCTTAACACAAATCAGAATCACTCTTTTGATACCAAAGGTGATCGGTATCAAAATCCACCCTTCTTAGATAGACAGATAAAAAATCTATCTAGTTCTGAAGAATCTGAAGAGGAAAAATGGACGCGCCGGTTGTTATCAATCAGCCGCGATGATTTTCAAATCCTCTGGCCAAGACTGCACAGTGAAAGATTCGGTCCGGATCAGATCCGCCAGATCGTCGAACACCGGCTTTCTTTCGGTGAAACAATCCTCGACATCGAAGAATCTCTGCACGCAGCGCACTGGGAACTTGAAAAGGGAACCTTCCCTGAAGCCCGTAAAGGAATCTGCAACTATCTATTCGCAACCCTGAAATCAAAAGGAACATGGCGCAGGCCTGTTGGATTTTTAACCCCGAATGAACAAGCTCTTGCAAATGCAAAGAAAGCCGATAACACCCGCGCTGAACTGAAAAATATTGAAAAGCAGAAAATTGAAAAGGCCGAACAAGATATACAAAATCAGGATTTTGAAAGCTGGCTTAACTCGCTGGATGATTCGGAAATTGAATCCATTGACTCAAAGTGCCCCCTGAATACCAACAGTGAAACGGCTAAACGCAGTTGGCGTAAGACTTACTGGACCAAGAATGTTCAAAAGGTCGCAGCGTGAAAAATCTCGTCCTGACTCTTTTCTTCTGCCATAGCGTGGCAATCATTTTTCTCATTCACGAGGTTGGCTACCGCGTCAATTTCACTGAATCCATGCCCTGTGGTATTTATCAAATTGTTCCTGGCAAGCCTGCAAAAGGTAATCTGGTTACTTTCAGCCTCAGTGAAGACAATCCATATTTTCAAATTTCGCTTGATCGTAAATATTTAGGGCTAAACACAAACAGTCCTCTCCTAAAAATCCTGACTGGAACCACAGGCGACAATATAAAAATTTCAAGCACAGGCGTGTCTGTGAATGACATGTTGCTCCCACGCAGCAGACAGAAACGATCTGACAACTACGGAAGACAACTTCCAGCCCTACTTCATTCGACAATTATCCCCACTGCAAAAGGTCTAGTCATGTCCACTCATAACGAAAACAGCTTCGACGGCCGTTACTTCGGACTGGTGGACGTGAACCAAATGCAGAGGGTCATTCCCGTTTTAACCCTTAAAGAAGGAAAGTCTCATGACTAGATCACCCAGCTTTATCGAAAAACTTAAAGCACACTTTGCTGATTTTAATGAAAACAGAAAATTTATGAAAGAATTCAGAAAAGAAAACAGAAAAAAAAGATGGAAAGAAAATCCCATCGATTTTTTGCAAGACTACTTATTCATTGCTTTTTGCCTTGGAGCCCTTCTCACCATACTTTTTATAGCATGCGGCTTCAGGTTATCCCTCTATGATTCTATACCGAGAGGAATATATAAAATTTCCTCCGAAACACCCAAAAAAGGCGATGCTGTTTTAGTCTCATTATGCCGATGTAATGACTATTACCCTTTACATGACAGAGCCTATACACAAGGAAATTTCGTTCGATATTTTGCAGCTCATGCTGGTGATAATATTAGCATTTCAAACGAAGGAATTAGTATAAATTCAAAATTATGGGCGAACTCAAAAATCAATAAAAAAGATTCTCACAATCGCGAGATGTTTTCTCTCTTACATTCTGGAACAATTCCCAAAGGTAAAGCTCTTCTCCTTGCCAAAGACTATGAGAGTTCATTTGATTCTAGATTTTTTGGCTTAGTTCCTATTCATATTCTTCAAAAATTCATTCCTATTTTCACCTTTTAATCAGGAGGAGAAACCTATCATGGAATACTCCTGCCCGAAATGTGGACGCAAATTAGCCCACTTATCGCCAACCAATGAAAAAGAATCCCGCTGGATTTGCGACAGCTATCCGGCTTGTGAATACTGGACATCAACACCGGAAGATAAAGTTGATGACTTCACTGATGTCGCACAAACAAAGGAATAATTATGCGCTTATTTATCGCAGAAAAAAAAGATGTAGCTGAGGCAATCTCGATAGCTTTAGGTGGTCCGTCAAGACCTTCCGAAGCTTCATTTTTTGTAAATGGAGATCATATCACTTGGTTATGGGGCCATGTTCTCCGATTAACTGACCCGGAAGAACATAACGAACAGTTCAAAAAATGGTCCCTCAGAGTGCTGCCAATGGACTGGCCTATCAGCTATGCGCCGGAAGACAGACATATCGGGCACCTCAAAAAAGTAATTGAACTGGCCACCCAAGCCACTGAACTGGTCAACGCAGGTGATCCTGATCCTGAAGGTCAGAGGCTGGTTGATGAAGTCATCGAGTACGCAGGACTTGAAGGGAAACCAATTAAAAGAATTCTGATTAATGACAACAACGGCCCTGCAATTCTCAAGGCTATTGAGAACATTGAGGACAACGAAAAATACAGAGGGCTGTCCATGTCAGCATTGGCGCGAGCAGTGTGCGACCAGCGTTATGGATATAACCTCACGCGCTGCTATACCCTCAAGGCTCGTGAAAAAGGTTATGACGGAGTACTTTCTGTAGGACGTGTTCAGACTCCCATCCTTGGACTTGTGGTAGCGCGTGATCGTGCTCATGATGCACATCAAAAACAAGCCTTTCACAATATTAAAGCCCAGATTGAAATGCAGGACAGTAGCAGCATGTCCATAACGGCTGATTATTTGCCGACAGAAAGTGACCCTGTAGATGAAAAAGGCCGTATCATTGATAGCGTCTTTGCCAGAAAAATTGTGAATGACATTCAAGGTCAGCCCGTTTCAATCTTGTCTGTAGAGTCAGTTAATCGTAAAAACGAACCGCCTCAGCCATATAATTTGCTGGCTCTCCAAGCTGATGCAGCAGGACTATGGAACTATAAGCCTAAAAAAGTCCTTGAAATCACACAAAGGCTTCGCGATCGCTACAAGGCTATCACATACAATCGCAGTGACTGCCGTTTCTTAAATGACGAACGGCATTCTGAAGCTCCCGGCTTACTGAAAGCTCTTTCATCCGCGTTTGGAGAAATGGCGGAATACGCTAATCCAAATATAAAAAGTAAAGCTTTCAATTCAAAAAAAGTCGGAGCGCATCACGCCATCATTCCCACAATGAACGTGCCGAACCTTAAGAAGTTATCCGAAGATGAGCGCCGAATTTATGAACTGATAACAAAACTCTATATTGCCCAATTTTATCCTCCGGCAGAATTTACAACTACAAAAACACAACTGGAAATCGCCGGTCATAACTTTCTAGCTGAAGGTAGATTCAACACATCTTCAGGCTGGCGAGTTTTAAATGAGGCAGACCTCAAAGATTTTGAAAAGGCTGAAAAACAACAAGAACTGCATAAACTGCAAAAATCTGATTCCGGCATAGTAGAATATGCTGAAAGCATAAAAACTTTCACCAAACCGCCGGCACTCTATTCCATGAAAACCTTGCTTAAGGATCTGACCGGAGTGGCCAAGTATGTGACTGACCCTGAAATCAAAAAACTGCTCTTAGACAAGGACAGCGACAAACAGGAGGAAGCCGGCGGAATCGGAACACCGGCCACAAGGGATTCACACATAGACACCCTTTTTAAACGCTCTTTTCTCGCAGAGAAAGGCAAGCATATCATCAGCACCGACATCGGACGTAGCTTCCATGATGCGCTGCCCGGTTTCGCAGTCAAGCCGGACATGACCGCCCTCTGGCATGAAAAACAAAAAATGATTGAAGCCGGAAAGCTGGACTACAAAGAACTGATTGCTGAAGTAGACAAATCCGTTGCTGTCGAGATTGAGCGCGTTCTGAAAAACGGTCTAAACCTCGACATTAAAAGCGATGCAATCCAATGCCCCAAATGCAAGAAAGGAATCCTTAAACTCAGAAAAGGCCCAAAAGGAAAATTCTGGGGTTGCTCTGCCTATCCGGAATGCAATGCAATTGTTCAAGACAAATCCGGCAAACCCAACATCACAGCTAAGCCTGCTAAAAAATTTACCGCATCATCAGAGCACTTTTGCCCGGACTGCGGCAAAGGGCTCGTGCGGCATCCGGCAAAAAAACAAGGAATATTCTGGTGGGGATGCAGTGGTTATCCTGGATGTAAATTCATGGCTTATGATGAAGACCACAAACCAAAACTGGAGAAGAAGTAATGCCAATTAACTTAGAATTACGTGAATGTCCTTGGTGCGGAGCTCACGACAAAAGATTTCTTCACAATCATCACGCACAGTCTACCGTAAGTTATCATCATCGGGATCATTATTATATCCAATGCCTAAACTGCCATGCCCAGGGACCGGCGGGGAATACCGCTGCAGAAGCTGTTGAACTCTGGCACACCCTGAAAAGAGGAAAAGAAAAAAGTTATCTACAAGAATTTATACAAGTTGCACACTTCGTGTTGGAACTGTTGGATGATGAGCTATATGACTTTAATGTTCATATATTAGAGCCTCGCACTTCGCCTTCTAAAACTCCCGAAATAACCAAGTTGTTAGAGACGTATTATACACTTGAAGAAAAATTATGGGATAATTTACCTGATCGAAGCAAAGCTGAGGAAGATGCTCAAACAACTCGCAGGTGGCTTTGCTACCTCATTGATCAACGTTTTTCAGGTGAATTTTCAGATCAGTATCCAACTTTCCCTCAAACATGGGAACAACATTTACCCAGAACCCCTGAACTATTGGAGTTACTACAGCAAGCAGCACTAAAACTTAGTATGAACAACCAACAGTCCTTACTTACTACCCAAATAGACGAAGTTTTGGACAAATATGAGAACGCGAGAAAGAAAATTAAAAACAAAACCCTCTAACCACGGAGTAAAAAACATGTCCGACAAAGACGAAATCAAAAAACGTCTAGACGAACAAGCGCAGCAAATCGACAGGGATTTAACTGAAAATCCCGGTGCAGCGCTTGAAGTTGACCCGGAGCTTGCGGAACACATGGGAGCCTTTGAGGAAGACGCGATTTCCCTTGAAGAAGCCGAAGACGCTTCCTTTGATCCGTTTGACGCTGAAGAAGACCCTGAACCGGAGGAATGATGCCATGGCAAAAGCTAAAACACCATACTATCAAAAATTCGCCGAAGATATCATTGAGAAACTGAAAGAAGGTACTGCCCCCTGGCAACGACCGTGGAAACCGGGCGAATATCAGCCGGCCTTCAACCCTGTTTCCGGAACCGTCTATCGAGGCATTAATCAAGTCATGCTTGGAACAGACGGACTGAACGACCCCAGATTCATGACTTACAAACAAGCGGAATCTCAGGGTTGGCAGGTCAGTAAGGGGTCAAAGTCCAGAACCATTGTCTTCTGGCAAATGTCGCAGATCAACGTGGTTAAAGATGATAAAAACAAGCCGGTTCGTGATGAAGAAGGGAAAATACTGACTGAACAAGTTCAATTGTCAAAACCGATCCTGCGCTTTTCAAATGTATTCCACGCCAGCCAGATTGAAGGAATACCAGAATGGGATGGCCGGAAAATATCATGGAATCCAGACGAACGAGCTGAATCCATTCTGCAAAATTCCGGTGCAAGTATCACTCATGACCAGCGCAACCGGGCTTTTTACGGGCTATCAACCGACGAGATTCACCTCCCGCCGCATGCCGCCTTTGAAAGCTCCGATAGATATTACAGCACAGCTTTGCACGAACTCGGACACTGGACAGGTCACGAATCAAGGTTGGACCGTGAATTCGGGCCGTTCGGATCAGAAATATATGCCAAAGAAGAGTTGCGCGCGGAAATAGCAAGCTGGATGCTCAGCTCAGAGCTTGGGCTGGGCCATGATCCGGATCAGCACCTCAGTTACGTGGAGAACTGGGTAAAAGTCCTTGAAAAAGATCCCTTTGAAATTGTCCGGGCCTGCCAGAGTGCGGATAAAATAAAGAACTATACTCTGGACTTTGAAAAAGAGCGCAGCATGGAAAAAACCAAGGAGCAAGGCATGAACATGTCCGCACCTGACAAAGCAAAACTTGAACAGCGAGAATCAATGTCTGGAGTTCCGAAAGACGGGAAAACATACCTTGAAGTCCCCTTCTCAAAAAAAGAAGAAGTTAAAAAACATGGGGCTAAATGGGATAAAGACAAAAAAATGTGGTTTGCTCCGGAAGGAACCGATCTTGAAAAATTGTCCCAATGGATTCCCGACAGCAAAACCATTGCCCCGCAAAAGGAAAACGTAAAACAGGAGAAAGAGACAAACTCAGCAAAGAATCTCGCTACTGAAAAAACTTATCTTAATGTGCCCTACAAGGAAAAATGGCAGGCCAAAAAGCTCGGCGCACGCTGGGACAAATCTGCAAAACTCTGGTTTGCAGCCACCGGAACCGATCTGGAACAACTGTCCAAATGGATACCAAAAGACAAAGCCATTGTGCCGGCAACAAACGCTGAGCAGGAATTTGCAAAGGCTATTCAGGAAGCCGGTCTTGATCTTCAGGGCGAGCTGCCCATCATGGACGGCAATCTGTACCGTGTGCCGGTCATTGACGGAAAATTCAACTCCAAAGATGGAACCTACAAAGGATATCTTGACGGCCACCCTGCCGGATTCATCCAGAACCACAAGACCGGCCTTAAAATGAACTGGAAAGCTGAAGGTCATACTCTTACCGATGAACAAAAAGCAGAGTTAAAGGCTCAGGCTGCCCAGACAAGGCTGGAAAGAGAAAAAGCAATTAAAGAGCAGTATGCAAACGCCGCCACTCTTTCAAAAGAGAAATGGGAGAAAATTATTAAACCGGCAAATAAGGAACATCCTTATCTCAGTAAAAAAGGAGTTCCAAGATACGGACTCAAAGAGGACAAGTTCGGCAATCTAGTTATTCCCGGTAAAGATGTGGACGGAAATATTCGCACTCTTCAAACGATCTCACCGAATGGTAAATTCTTTGAAAAGAATGCGCAAAAAGCCGGAACATTCCATATCATTGATCCAGAAAATAAGCTCAAAAATGGCAACCCGATTCTCATAGCCGAAGGCTATGCCACCGCCGCCAGCGTTCATATGGCAACGGGTAATCCCGTAGCTTCCGCCTTTGATGCCTCAAATCTTGAGCCGGTCGCAAAAGCTCTCCATGAGAAGTACCCGCAAAGCAAAATTATGCTCATGGCGGACAATGATTACCATCTTATAGAAAATGTGGGCGTGAAAAAAGCTGAAGCCGCAGCAAAAGCAGTAAACGGAATAGTCTTGATTCCAAAGTTCTCGGAGCAGGAACGCACCCAAAAACTAACTGATTTTAATGATCTACATAAATCCAGTGGATTGGATGCGGTAAAGAAACAACTCTCCGGAATATTCAAAACACCTAAAAAAAATATCCAGAAAAAAGCATCAACTCCGGCAATGGCAATGTAATTTAACAAGCGGGATCTGAGGGGGGCCGTTTAAACCTAAAAGGGAATAATATGAAAAAAGATAAACAAGACAACGCACTTGATAACCCTGCATTGGCAATCAAGGACGGTCATGAATTAGTCATATGTGAAGATTGCGGAGAGGAACTTGTTTTTTCGATGCAGGATAATTATCATCAATTCGCAATAGGACTACGCACAATCCTTTATTGTCTGCGAACCGCAGAGGTAGAAGGGAACATTCCTCCTCTGCCGGAAGACTGGTGGTTAAATGTTGAATTTCGCCATGGTCTGGACAATATTTTCAAAAATTACCCTAAGCGAGAATAGTAAATGAATATTTATAAACTAAAAACCAGTGAGACTAATTACAAAATACTATCCAGCGAAGGATTTGAAATGGCTACGAAAAAACTCCCTCCCTACTACGAGAAACAAGAAAAACATGAACTGCACTTTGCTGTATGCCCTGCCTGCAACAACCCTGTTCAAATAATTGGTCTGAATAAAAAATTACAACACACAGACCACCCCTACGCAAAACATTATCATAAATCCATACGGGGACTTGCTCCCTTTGATAAAGAAGCATTTGAAAGTTGCTCTCTGGTCCATCCCAGAACAAACCTATCCAAAAGCAACCGCAAGCCTGTTTGCACGGAACGTGAAAAACAAATTCTCTCCAACCTACAGGAAAATTTTGATCAGGTTGCTTATCTTTTTCAGCTATACTCAGGAATTGTTATGACAAAAAGTTTAGCTGAAGAAATGCTGAAATGGTATGTAGCCGAGCAAGGTCACTTATATAAAGGAGCCAGCCTCATAAACGCACCTTGGGTGTTCGTGTATTTATCCAAAGCCCAAAGCTTATGGGGAAGAATAATCAAAGATCCGGAGTTACAGGAAGCCCTTTGTAAAAAAGTTCCGACAGGACTTATTAACGAAAGGAAACAATTTATCTCAAAGGGATCAGAGAAAATATTTTTCTGGTTCGCAGGTCACAAGCAAAGCAAAACTTCTGACAATTTTCTCAAGGAAACAATGCAGTTCATAGTCACTTGCGATGATGAAGATATTTATAAAAAAACAATCACCTTCGATTATGAGCACTTCCAGAATCTTTTAAACACTCCGGATGAGAAAAGACCAAGAAGAGAAAATTTTACGGAGCTTGCTAAAAAATATCTTGGATAATAGCTTGATTGAGTTAAAAATCACATTTTAAAGTTATGATGGCCCCCCCAAGAGGAGATCATCTGGTTATTTTCAATGATATTTACTAAAAGATTGAATCAAAAAGATCATCAACACTTGCAACCAATAAATGATTCAGCTCAGTAAGAAACAATCTGACAGATTTTTCTATTTCTTCTTTGGATGCAGTATTCACAGCTTCCTTGGCATCTTCTCTTATCATATCTTTTGCCCGCTCGGAAAAGAGATCGAGTATATATTCTTTCAGATTATCTGAAGAGGCTGCAACCACATGAACAACAGTAACGTTGCAAATATTCTTTGCCAGCTCAAGAAGGTACTTACGCTCAACAGATAAGACCTCTTCAAGACATGAGGGGAACAATTTCATAGAATTTTCAAATCCATTTTCGGACACATAGCTCGCCAAAACATGCTGTTGTTCAGGAGTAGTGCGATACAGCATAAGGTCAGCAAGAAGTAATTTCTTCTCTGAACGAAAAATTGTTGGTTTATCTTTTATAACATTTCGAACAATTTCAGCCAGAACAGAAAGTATTTCAGGATCATATTCTCCCTGTTCTAAAAGAGATATCCCGCTTTCGAGAACCTTATCACCGAGGTTATTCATCAAGGCAGCACGGAATTTTGGAGGGCTACAAAGAAACAAATGTCCGAGATGATTTGCTTCATCTTGTTCAACAGGAATAAATTCACCTAGCACTTGTTCAAAGCTGGTTTGGCTGCATTCTTTAAGTAATCCAGAAACGCGGCCGACCTGATCTTTGCCCATTTCATAATTTTCTAGAGCTTTTACCTGATCTGTCAAATTAGAGAGATCTCTTTCTGTCATAGACTGGGATAACTTGAGATCATCAAGAGCTCTTTCTATTTCTTTGTCTTTTTTAAATAGCATTTAGGCCTCAGCTATAAAAGTTTAACCCCAACTAATATCATTTTTATAAAAAACGAACCGACAAACAATAAAGACTATATTTTTTACAAAATCAAAAATTACTTTCTTTAATCAAGGTTCTGTAGATCTTATTCCACAAATCTAACAAATAAGAACGAGGTCGAGTATATATTCTCAGCTTCCCACTTTTACCAACAGCAAAAGGAACTATTGTATCTGGCTCAACCTCCACCAAATATCTGGATTCTAAAAGGACAAACCCGCCGTGGTTATCCTGTGTAGCTGGAATATCACCAGAGCCAAGAGATGTGAGCGCAATATGTCTGGTAGAATCAACTTTGGAACGGCTTATTTTCAAAATTTTACCAGATACTCCACCCTCTCCTGTTTCAGGATAAAAAAGGACACAGCCTTCATCTGAAAGGGGTGCCACCTTATCTTCTGGAACATAAACAGCAATATAAATATCATTTTGATCAACTATACGCCCAAAAATTTGGTCCTGTCTCACATGCTGTCCTAAGCGTAAATTGCGATCCCACTCAGTAACAGTGCCTGAAATTTGGGCTGAGACATCATACAACTCCCGCTTTTTTTTAACTCCTTGCAACTGGTTACGAATCTGCAATATTTCCTCTTCTTTCTGAGGACTCAGTGAAATTTTCTGCTGCAAAAAAATCAATTTTTGCTCAGCTAATGCTATTTTTTCCTGTAACGAAAGCTCACTGATTTCTGCCTGTAGGGAAACTGAGGTTATCTTTATAAGTTCATCCCCAATATCCACATCCGCCCCCCTATCGACCTTAATCTCAGCAATTATCCCTGAAAAAGGAGAATAAATAAGCTGTGAATTACGAGCCTCTACCACGGCCGGGAAATAATATACGTGCGGTCGGGGCCAAACAATCCATGCCACAACTCCGCAAAACATTAGTAATGTGATTAAAAGACGTCTATTAAGACAAATTTGATTACGTAATTTTATCACCGAAGAAATCTCCTTAACTATCGGCAAGGCAATGAACCACCACACTTCAACTAAAAATAAAAATATTCCTAAAATCTTAGTGAACTTGTAATAGACTAAAACAGCTATACCCATGTATAATAAAAACCGATAACACCATGAATAAATTGAATAAACAACATAAACAATTTTTCTAGTTCTATGAGGATTCTCAGGAGCTGAAACAGTCATTCCCAAGCAACACTTTCTAAATAAGTATCTAAAATAATTAAAAGACCTAGATCTAAGGTTATCAATCCCTGAAATATCCATGAATATATAGTAACCGTCAAAACTCATTGCGGGATTCAAGTTTACAAGGAGTGTCGAGAGTAATGAAGCTGTTGAGACTACAAAAAAAAGACTATTCAAAAGGCCTGGCTGACTGAACGCCCAGCCCACGAGACAAAAAGAAGCAATAATAAGCTCAGCAATCATTCCGGCTGCTGCAATTGGCAGTCGCTGCCTTCTTTTTGGAATTCGCCAAGTATCCGTCACATCACAATAAGCTATTGGCCATAATACAATAAAGGCAACTCCCATTACGGGTACTCTAATTCCACGGGATTTGGCTGCATAGGCATGCGAAAACTCATGAATTACTTTTACAAAAGTGATGGCTATACCGTAGTAAAGCAGTCCTTCAAAATTAAAAAAATACTGAAAAGTATGGAAAAACTGTTCGTGCCGCATGCAAACAAGAACAAAACCCCAGACCGCAAACAAATAATAAATGATAAATGCAACAGAAGAAGCAAAAGGACGTGCATACTTAACCGTTCTATCTAGAAACGAGTCTGGACGCAAAAGAGGAATACGAAAATAAAGATAGTGATGCAGTAGCCACTTAAACCAATGAGGAGTTTGAGCCTTAACTTCCTGTTCAAGCTGCTCGGGAGACCGCATAAGGGTATTCTCCGTCAGCCCTTCTTTGGTAAGTTCCTGACAGACACTCAGTACATCCTCTGCTGTTAACTGTGCAGAAGTTCCCCTGTTCAACTTATCTAAAACTTCGCTCAATGATCGAGGCTGACAAAGCAAATTAATTACAGCAATTTCAAACCACGAAAAACGATTATAAGTCCTTGAAAGAGGATCATATATAACTGTTGTGGGAGAACCGTCACGAGCCTTTGGTCCCGGAATTAGTTCAAGATCAGGGCGAAGAACTGGAAGGGGAGTATCCCCGGAGATCATATATTATGCCTTATTGTTTTCAGAGGCTTCTCGAATTTGACGCTCTACTTCTGCCAAAGCGGAGTTCAAAGCCTCCTTGAGTTGAATTGCCCCTGGAATAGAAAAAACAACTCTGTCTCGCAGCACTGCTTCGTTCTGCACAGAACGATGAACGTTGCCCATTTCAATCACAACTTCAGTAGCTGAAGCATTCACATTAAAAAAATCACGGAACTTGTAATCCAGATCATTAGGTATAACAACTTTAAGTTCATTCTTTTCATCTGCCATCTAACTATCTCCTTTATATTCCTAAAATTCTTCGAACTGATGCCCATGGTTTTCGCAATAACCAATAAACAACGGATACCTTTTCACCGTAAAGTATTGCTGATCCTTTTAAACCTATTCTAAGTTTTTCATGATTATTATGAACTCCTTCAAAAGAACCTTCAGCCATAACTGACGGAACTCCTTCCGGGCTAGTAGAAACACTTTGAGCAACATATTTAAGTTTTGCTTCAAGCGATTTATCAGGAAAAGCATTCAAAAACACTTTCACTTCCATATTACCCCCAAAGTCGACATTGTCGGCTTCAGGAAGCCATATACGTAAATTAATATTTTCAGGGTCAACCACCATCAGGACTCGCTGCCCTGCTTCTACAGGTCTACCCCGCCATTCATCCGGGTTATCAACAATAACAGCCCCAGATGTTTCAGCACGCACTTGTAGCATAGAAGCGCGATATTCTGCCATTGAGAGCCTTATTTTTTCCTGTTCCCGTCGATAGTCTAAAATAGCAAGTTCAGCTTTAGCCCGATCACTCTTTAGCGCATTAAGCTTATTAGTCTTTATGGTTGTTTCAAGTATATTTAGCTGCTGTCTAGCAATTTTGAGTTCATCCAAAACAACACGGCTGTCATACTCAAAAAGAGGACTGCCAATTTTAACATTATCACCGGACTCAACCTGAACTTCCATAACAACTCCTGAAAGTGGAGCCGTTACAATAAACGGATCTTCAGGAATAATCTCGCAGGGAGCAACAACCCGGAGCGGAACGCGCCAAAAGAGCAACAGAGTCAATAAAACAGCGAAGACAATTAAAAGTAGGCGGCTACTTATAATTTTTTCCTTTAATTTCCTGAAAAAAGTGGGCGGCTCTAACCTCTCAAAAGCTGCTTTATAGGTCATACCTGCTAAATTCAAAAGCTGAAGATCTCTTTCATCCCATTTTTCATTATCCCAGCGTTCAAACCAAACAGCATATTTTGTCTTGCCCCACGGATTAATAGGCAGCCAGTATACAGCCAATCCATTTGTATGGTTCTCAAGAAATTCCCATTCATGAATATATTTGGGTGAAATTGAGTTTTTTAAAAGAAGCTGAGGCTTGTCTTCAACAGAAACAGTTGAAGCTAATTTCTCCCATTTTTCGACCATCTCAGAATATTTATCCACACTGGATTTTCCGGAAACAGCCATAAATTTAGCACGACGTCTGCTAATATTAAGCAGAACAGCCCGCTTATATCCGCAAAGGGAAACGGTCTTATTTAAAATTCTAAAAATAAGCTGCTTAGACTCTGTAGCAGACATCAGTTCCATGGAAAGCTGCTGCAGTATCAAGATGGGATTGGACTCATTACTCATTTTTGCGCAACCTTGTCAGCAGGCAAAACTATTTTTCCTGTCATGCCGCATTTCAATTGCCCTTTTGGATTGGCAACCTCAATATTCACTTGGAGAGTCTGGCTGACTGAATCCATAACAGCACCGACATGCGAAACATTCCCTTTAACTACACCACCGTTGCTTAATTCGATACTAACCGCACCACCAAGAGGGAAAAAGGCTAAATCTTTCCCCATAACAAGGGTTCGGGCTAACAGAACGGAATCACTCACAATCTTAATAAGCGGAGTCCCGGCTTCAACCCATTCTTTTTCATTAACAGCGAGTTTCTCCACCCGTCCGGAATAAGGAGCCTTAATAGTGCAAAATGCAACTTCCTGACTGGCAATACACATGTTGGCCTCGGCAATGCTAAGACTGGCTTTGGCCTCTTGAAGATCAATAATTGAACGGGATTTATCTTTATATAAATTTTCAATGACTTTAAAAGTCTCTGATGCCTTTTCATAAAGAGCTTTAGCCTTATCTTGACGCCAGAGGAACATCTGAGGATTCAGCTTGATCAGCACTTCTCCCTTTCGAAAAGATTGCCCAAACTCTTTGCCAATATAACTGACTGTGGAATCCACTTCTGAGGACAGAACCACCTCTTTACGGGGATTAAATACAACAGAAAAAGATTCATGAGGGAAACATTGTTCAGATGCCTCGGTTGATAATTCCTGCGTCTCTGAATAATCTTTAAAAGAAGGTACGGTTGAATTATATGCGTAGCATTGAGAGGCAATAGAAAAACAAAAAGCAATGCCTAAAACCAAGATGACCATTTTTTTCATACTAATTCCAACCTTCACATCATAAAAATAGCCGGGAGAGCGCATGTAACGCTTTCCCGGCTGCATAGTTAATACAAATTCTTATTTAAGAGCATAGGACAAATTGTCCGCAGCCATAGCTTCACTTGAATTGATACCTGTTGAGGCAGTCAGATCCTGCTGATCAATATCACGTCCCATGGAATTGTATATCTTGGCCTTCGCAATAATCAGATCAGAATATGAAGTTAACCGTTTTACATGAGCTTCAAGGTACTGCTGATTGGTCTGCAGAAGAATACTTTCGCTTTCCCCTGCACCGGACTTAACTTCATAATCAATTAGTTTTTGAAGTTCATCCTGACTTTTTTCAAGCTCGGTAGAAATGGCAAGTGACTCATAAGCATCCCGGTATTCGATGGTAGCAAGGTTCAGCTGCACCAAAATGGCCAGAGCCTGTGCCTGACGCTGCTTGCGTGCAACCGCTGCCTTTTTCATTCCAGTCTGCTGATCAGATGACAAACGTGGAATGGTAAACAGATCCCAGGATACACGCATACCCACATTGCACCACTGATGGCGTGACATGTAAGAGTTATCATCTCTACTGTAACGGGCGAAAGGAGTCAGAGCCGGGAACATTTGAGTCAATGCGATATCAGCCTCACGAAGAGCCTCATCTTCCTTGAGATCCATCTCAAACATCTCAGGTCTGGCTGCAAGAGCTTCTTTTTCCCATTGCGGAAGATCCATCGGCATTTCATCTGGAACATCCGCCAGATCTATACCGTCAATAGAAAACTCAAATGAAGGAGAAAGTCCTAGAAGCTTAGCCAGCTCTTTCTTGGCCTGACGGTAGTCATATTTAAAGCGGCGCATGCTATCCCGAAGCTTGATAATGGAAATCTGCCCGTTCAAGGCATCCTTCTTTTTCTGGTTTCCTGCTTCCATCTGCTTCAAAATTACTTTCTGACGATTCAAGGCCCGTTCAATCAAGCTGTCCGCCCTTCCGGCAGCATCCTTGGCGATAGCACAACGCATATAAGCCTGAGCAACGCTGACAATCAGATTCTGTTTCACACGCTTAAGCTGTTGCTTACTCATGCCGAGTTGGTTCTCAGACTGATAGGTACGTTGAAAGTCCACAGCCAGATTTAGCAGGTTCCATGAAAGTTCAGCGGATTGAGTGGAAGTTTCCAAATCATGCGAAATGGAAGGCTCCAAAGACTGCTGGCCGCTCTGAAAACTTTTTGAAGAACTGGGAGTATACCAATCCTGAGTTGAAAACTCTGCATTACTCATCAAAGACGGTAGCATACGCCAGTATGATCCGGTCAGCATTTCACGCTGCACTGCCACTTGATGCTCTGATACAGCCGCATCAAGGTTATTCTTCAAGGCAAAGTCTATTGCGTCCCGAAGGGTAATAGCTTTACCGCTGAAGACACCGGAAGATTCTGCTGTAGTAGCATTAGAAGTAGAATTCTGCCCGGATAGGGTCATTTCTGCTTGCTTTGTAAAAGCAAGGTCCTTGGCCAGATTCTCGTTCCTCATTTCTACGCCGGATTTGGGGGCGCAGGCGGTGAGGAGGAGAAGGAGAATAATTGATCGATTAAAATTCAACATATACATAATTACCCTTAATGTTCATCTAGCCATTTCTGGCTTACATTGGCCCAACCCTCGACAACTAAACCTTTATTATAACTAGTTTTTCCATCAGCAAGTTCCTCACTCTTAAAGCCTGTAATTTCTCCACTATCTTTATCTTTTATAGGAATAAGTTTTATTTCTCTATGACTGCTAACATTTTGCTCAAACAAAGTTACATTGTATGATCCATCATCCAACTTATCTGAAACATGCTTAACAATTGCAACATGACCATAAGGATTCGATCCAGTTTCCGCAAATGATATAACTGCTCCATTTTTCGGTGGTTTTGAAGATGTATCAGCTTTCTGTCCTATATCAAAAAAATTATAGGATGCTTTCCCAACGTTGTAATAAGAAGATTTTCCATTAGTCAGCTCCCCTGTATCAATCCCTGAGACTGATTTTATAACCGCCTTTACTAGAGCAACACATTGAACTCCTTTCGGTCCATCATATGCAACATCTCCTCCGCTTTTTTCTGTATAAGTTGCAACAGCAGTAACACTATATGTTGCATCTCTTCCGTATATTTCCTTTAATTTTGATGTAGATAGCTCTCCTGTTTTTTCCAAATATAAAGTTTGTTCACCAGTAGAAAATGCTACACGTGAACCTGTCGGAAAATTTCCATCAACTACTTGGTCTTGTTGTAAAGCTTCTTTTACTTGAGCTGAAGTCCTTTCCCCTTTAACATAAGACCGACTCAATTCTTTTAAAATATTTGTTTTTTGATATGAGCTTACAATATCTTTAATGTTTGCGCTTGTTAGATAGTGTTCCGATAAAACATGAAATTTTCTACCTTCAAGATCATTTTTTGAAAGCAATTTAAAAAACTTTTGAATCGAAAATTCTTTTTTTGATATTTTTGTTATTAAATTCCAAGTGTTATCATTAACATTGATTTCGCCGCTAATCACCTTGTCATAAAAAATATCGCTGTTGAATGAAGTTCCATAGTTTGAATACAACGTCTCAAGTGTGGCTATCGTTTGTTTTGTCTCATTATTTTTTAATTCGTTATTAACAATTTTAGCTGCTTCAGAAGCTTCAACCTTTCCAGGGTCTCCTCCTCGCAGCTTTATCCATGCTGCATTTTTAGAATTATTCACTAACGCATTAGTCTCAGATGCCCCACCAGCGCTATCATCATTATAATAAATCAAGCCCTTGATATATCCCTCAATCAACTGGTTATGATCAATTTGTTCGCTTTCGTATTTATTTTTTAAACTCTCTGCGTATTCAATAACAGTTCCTTTTTTGTCTGCCGAAGATACATTCTCCGTGTATTTATTACTCGTATCTATAACGTAATCTAATGTTGTTTTATTATCTGATTCATTAAATTGTTTACTAACGTTTAGTTCAGGAACAGGCTTGTCCACAACCGGAGCAGCATTAACCTTTATCTTCATAAGTTTCTGCCCAGAACTAAACGCACTACTTGCACCCGTTCCAATACTACTCACAGTGCTATGAAGAGCCCCATCAGTCCCATCCCATGCCCGGAAGCGAAGGTAGGCATTACCTTTCCATCCAGAATTAGGCTTAAATCTAATCTTATCAGACCCGGAAAGTAGAAAAGCTGCAGACGAGCCAATGGCAGTATCAAGACTACGCCAACTACCACTACTGAAATACTGCCATTCACCACCAGTATCATTCACATTAGTGATAGCAATCCCCAAATCATGATCATCAGCATCACTTGCAACAGAACCAATCAAGCTTGAAACAGTCTGACCTGTTGGATTGCTGGTATTCTCCATGATTGAAGTCATAGTTACGTGACCGGAAAGAGTGGGTGCATGGTTTACCGAAGGGGTGGGATCAATTGGGTCAGGATCAGGAACTATTGCCTGAACTCCAACATTTTTCAAAGTGGGATTTTTCGTTGTATCTGCAGGAATATTCCAAAAGGTGTTATCCCAATTCTTATAAATATCGTATGAAGAATCTTTACCCGCCAGTTTTATTGTAGGATTTTTGCTTTTATCGCTAGGAAATGCCCATACACTTTCATCCCAAAAACTGTAAGCTCCATATGTGGTACCTGAAGAATCCTGTCCATCTTCGCCGCTAGGACCTCTATCAAGGATCATTTCCCCCACGACTTCTTTTCCCGCAACTATTGTTATTTGTGATTGATCTTTTAAAATCATCGTTTCTTTTGCATTGTTACTGATCAGGGTTCCAGAGTTATTACCAACAACCCTACCAACAAAACTTCGCCCTATGACTTTACTATTCCGCGCAGAACAATTATTAAGTTTAGCCTTTGAACTTCCAACTACCCCCCCCACAGAACTATCTCCGGACACATTTCCGGATGCATAACTATTGGAAACAGTGGGAGTAAATCCTGAAAGAACAACTAACTCTCCAACGAGTCCGCCAACGCTTTCTTTTGCAACGACTTCACCTGAAGCATAACAACTATCAACAGCAGAACTTGACTGCATCCTTCCGGCAAATCCCCCAACGAAATTATTTGCTTTAACAAACCCAGTTGCATAACTATTTTTGATAGAGGAGCTTTCTCTAATAAGTCCGGCAAAGCCTCCAGCTTTATTCTTAGCCGTCACCGCTCCCGTGGCATAACTATTTATAATAGAAGCAGGAGTTACGTAACCAATCACTTCTCCAACAAAACCACCAACTTGATCTCCACTAGCACTGACTATGCTATCTGTATAACTATTAAAAATTTTCCCGCCTATTAAACTTCCTATAAAACCTCCGACGGAATCAATTCCAACGACGGAACCAGAAGAATAACAATTAGTCACAGACGAGCGTATAAAACTAACCCCCAGCAACCCCCCTACCGTTGATGATCCTGTGACTTTGCCAGTGGCGAAACTATTTTTTAAATTGTTGGTACACATGTCAGTGTCCCCAAACCTTCCAATCAATCCGCCTATATTCGCTGTTCCGGTAACTTCACCAGTTGCATAAGAATTTTCTATAGAATTGATTCCCCATCCGCTGGTAATACCTACCAATCCCCCCACAGCAGTACTTCCATCTACGTTCCCTGTAGCATAAGAATCAGTAATAGTTCCGGCAAAATTTCCAACGAGACCTCCGGCTTGATCACCAATCGCTTTTACATTTCCCGAAGCAAAACTTTGTTTAATAACATTCTGTTCACTCCCAGCCGTAACACCAAGGAGTCCCCCAACCTTTTCACCTCCGAAAACAGTTCCAGAGGCAGATGATTTACTGATAGTACTAAAACTCAGAGAACCAACCAGCCCCCCCGCAGACTTACCAGTTACTAATGCAGATGAAGTACAATTAGTAATTTGTGTACCGCTTCCAATTACCCCTACAAGCCCACCCACATTTTCTGTTGCCCTGACTTCACCTGAAGAACTGCAATTTAAAACAGTAAACGCTGCAGATGCCCCAATCAAAGCTCCGACCTTACTATTTCCTCGAATGCTGGCGTCACGAACGTTGACATCTTTAATGCTAGACCACGTAACTCCACCAAACAAACCGACATTATCCTCAGTTGGTCTGTTGATAAAGAGATTGTAGACTGTATGACCATTTCCCATAAAGTTACCCATAAAACAATTGCCAGAGTGGTCTGTAATATCGGCTTTTTCTCCTATCGGATTGAATCCCTTTATATCGTCTGTATCACCAATTGAGCCATCACCATCCCAATCGACAGAAGTTTCATCCACATCAAATATAATGTCTTTTGTCAGTTCATAACTACGACCAAACCAATGACTACCCTTTGCACTTGTCTGCGACAAAGCAATCAACTTCTCAGCGCTATCAATCTCATAATACCCATCAACATCAGCATCATAAAGAGTCTGCGAAGTACCGCCAGAAGTAAGCTCAATTGTTATAGAAGGAGTAGCCAACACCCCATCAAAATTATTCAGTTTAGCACTATCGAAATATAACTCAGCCAGATCAACGCCGCCTTCCTCAAGCAACCAGTTACCACCAGCTTCAGCGTTCCCAGTATCATCAATACTGGCGGCAATCTCGCGGCCTGTGAGCTGCTCAAGCTTGGCAATAAAATCTTTACCTTCAGCTCCTTCGCCTACACCGCAACCAAGCAGGTCAATGTGACCATCGGATTCGACCAATGAACCTACGTTTTTCCAAAAAGTGGACATTTCAGGATTTGAGAGAAGTGTATCAGCATCAACGGCATAACCATCAGCCAAATGTATAGAACCGGAACCAATAGAGTGGGAAGCAAATCCAATGGAGGCGGCCTGCTTGCCATCAAGAGCGGATTCTATTTTATTGAAAATTTCGTCAGGATTATCAGTATCGGCATCGTAGGTTACGGTGATGACATTTTCTTTAGCTGCGCCGACCAGGTCATCAACATCTGCCAGTCCGCTGGAAGCGACAAGAACCGTGATGGGATCTTCTTCAGGTTGAGAAGGTTCTTTAGAGGACGTAGAATTGTTATCTTTTGTAACATTTGTTGCATCAACAGACTGATTATTCTGAGGAGCAATAGCCTTTAAAAGATTACCCACATCAGGCGTTGAGCTTTCACCAACCGGGTTCTTTCCTGGGTCATCAAAATTATGTGCTTCAGGAGTCGCATGGGAATCTTTAGCGGGTTTTGCATCATTTGGAATGTCTACCGCTCCTGGATCAGCCATAGCCTCAATAGCATGTTCAACGACAACAGCAGCTGCACCGTCCAGAACTATTCTCTCTTCCAGTCTCATATTCAGCACCTCAATCAGATTTAAAAACAAAATTCATAAATCAACATCAAAAACACTAAATTAGACGTTGATCTAAAAAAAATTAATTAATCATAAAGAAAACAGTGGCTGAATTATCACACTAATCACACCTAGTCTAGAAGAATCATTCTATATAACCGCTAGTCATTGATATTTTGAGTTAAAACTTAAGTTCTCCCTAAAATTACTTTTTTTGTAATCCCTCTACTTAGCCGGCAAATTTCATTCCCATTCATCTGTACATTCGGCCCAAACACCCTCTTAGCCAACTTCTCGGCAACAAGCCCAGCCTTCGGATCATTCATACTGAAGAAAATTTTATCCCCGTTATCTTTGACCATGCCGCCACTTTCCAGCGTATAAAGAATATTTCCAGATGAATCGACACGCCAACTAAGCTTATTTAACATCGGCTTTTCAGACTTGAACTCGCCATCTTTATTCTTCTCCCGACGCTCAATCCTTTGGCTAATATCATAACGTTTCTTTTCCTCAGCTTGAAGCTGGAGCATCTTAGAAATAGATAACAGCCTGCGCTTATCCTTCCAAGCCAAGTTTGAATCTGATCTAATCTGACTCTGTTTGAGCTTAAGCGCGGAAACTTTAGAAATAGCTTTATCAGATTCAGCTGAAGGAATACTCTGGATAGGCTCCTTCTTAGAACGTAAAACCTGCAAAGCAATTTCATCACCGTTTTCAGCCTTCCATTTCAAAAAGTCATTCCAACGGTTGAACGGTGTCAGCTTTCTAAGCTCTGCCCTTCTACTCGCAACATCCGCCTTTATTGCTTCAATAGTTTCAGTTTTCTTGCCGGTTGCTAACGCAAGCAATCGACTACGATCTTTAGGACAAAGTTTACGATCACGTTTAATTTCTTTGATCTTACTTCCCCAGAAAGCAGTGGCTTTATTCCACCGTTCATCTTGCTCAGCTTTGATTTCCTCATAGGCCTTCTTCCGGCCATCTATGGCCTCACGGTACAGGGAATAAAGCTCTCCCCGCTTTTTATGAAGCGGACGCGACACATACCTTTCCTGTTCATCTTTGCTCTGCACAACTGCAATAGGTTTTTGATATTGACCTAACTTAGCTTCAAGCTTTCCCTTGCTAAAATCCCGATCCAATCTACTGGCTTTAACGGCAGTGCTGGAATGCCTATCTTTTATGATACAACCATTACCTCTAGCTTTAACCTCAATTCCGATCTGCGCCAAAGATTTATGGAAATCCTGCCAGCTTTGCGCGTTATCCAGTGATTTAAGGATGAAATCTTTACGCTCCTTCACATAAGAATCAAAAGACTGCTGACCGGAATGCGCTTCATATGTTTCAGCCCTATCATTATTACGTTTTGGCTCCAGATTTTTTTGTCGGCCATTATCAAACTTCAAACCGAATTTCAGTTCCAGCTCACGATGCAACCGGTCACGCTTGAAATAGTCCCGGTAAGGCTCATGCCTGGTGAGAGTTTCAGGATGAATCATATTGTAAGCAATGTGCATGTGAAGATTGTTAGTATTCTTATGGACTCCACAATGACGCTGGTGTTCTTCAAACCCTAGAACCTTGGCAAATTCCTTTTCAATTTTCTTACACTTCTCTGGAGTCAATAAAGCCTCATCTTCCGGCCTGAAGGACACGATTAGGTGATAAGTCTTTTCTTTCCTCGTGCGCTGGTTCAGATCCTGAGTGTCCAAAACTTCCTGAATGGCCAGTTGATAGTTTTCACCAGCCCAGCAGCCATCATTCCAAGAATAAAGAGTCTTCTCCCCTTTGTTCTTAGCATCAGCAATGTAATCAGCCAGTCGCCGATAATTATCATTCTGAGGTTTACAGGAAATCCTTCGGCTAATCATAAACTCATCACCTTCTCGCACAATTCCTTCTGTCGCTGCCGTAGATCTTTAAGCAACTTCTCAACATCAAGCCGGTGTTTGTCATCATCAAGAATCCACATCTTGAGCAGCCCACCCAAACGAGCAAGGTCTGCATTGATTTTTAGCAACTCCCGGCGTGCCTGCTGATCCTCACGGCTCTTAATTTCATGGCCCAGGCAAACGGCTTTTGCAAAAGCAGAAACGGACAGACTACACTGCTTTGCAGTAGTACTGACCACCTTGTGTTCTTTTTCAGAAACATAAGCTTTTATGACTTTCTTTTTACTCGGCACGGATTCCACTTTTCTCTTGGACTGTCTTTATTCTTGCGTTGAGCCGCAGGTGAATAAGCCAACCTCAGCCACAGGCTGGGCAGGGCGTAAGGTCGTCCACTTTGAAAAAGTGGGCCTACCTTACCTGTCCTGCCTTCCGACTCCGTGAGATTATATGCGATTTAGTGCCATTATTACAAGCTATTAAGTAAAAAGAGAGGAATATCATAAAATCTCGTTTAATCTCATAAAATATCTCTTAAAATCATTAAATATCGTAAAATATCACTATCAGAAATGAGAAGCTGAAATTCTCGTCTCTGGACAAACGGACTCCGGTTGAAGTATTCGTTTCAGATTATATTCTACATTGATGAAGGTTGCTTCCATCGCGGCGCTCCGTCCTCCGCCCCCTGGGCTGAAAGTTCCACTTAAAATCAACCGATCCAGGTCTTAGGGATGGGGTAAGGCGTAAGGAAAAGAGCTGCCTACAATCTCATGTGTAAAACTGTGGAGCTCGCGCATGAAGTTTTTCTACTGCGGTTATTTAGGCTGCTGATTTAGTTAAACTGTTTGGGCAAAGTCGGTCGCTAAATATGAAGCATTCCAAATGAAGAATTTTTCACGGATTTAATTTTTAATATTTATAAAAAAAGCACCATATGCAAATACTAGATAATATAAACTCTCTCTGGGGCGATGACTTAAAGCAAACACTTGAGCCTGGTGTTAAATTAAAAATTGCAGCGACTTGTTTTTCTATTTATGGCTATGAAGCTTTAAAAAAGGAATTAGATAAAATTGACTCTCTTGAGTTTATTTTCACTGCTCCAGCCTTTGTTCCAAATGATGTTGCGGACAAAATGTCGAAGGAGCGCAGAGAATTTCATATACCGAAGTTGCAACGAGAAAAAAGCTTATATGGAAGTGAGTTTGAACTTCAGTTGAAAAATAAGCTAACTCAGCGTGCAATTGCGAAGGAGTGTGCGGACTGGATACGGCGTAAAGCCACCTTTCGTTCAAATGCTACAAAATCCCCTATGCAGCAATTTGCTTGTTTAGAGACAGGACATACTGATGTAACTTATATGCCATTGCATGGTTTTACGGCTGTAGACCTTGGCTACCAGCAAGGTGATGCTGTTTCTAATCTTATAAACAAAATAGATGAAGCACCGCTTACAGCAACTTATATTCATCTTTTTGATCAGATATGGAACGATAATGGGCAGCTTAAGAATGTTACCGAGAGTATTTGTGCACACATAGAATCTGTTTATCAGGAAAACTCTCCTGAAAAAGTATATTTCTTGATGCTTTATAATATCTTTAATGAGTTCCTTGAAGACTTGAATGAAGACGTTTTGCCTAATGATTTGACCGGGTATAAAGATAGTGTTGTTTGGAATAAACTTTTTAATTTTCAAAGTGATGCTGCCACTGGAATCATCAATAAACTTGAAAGTTATAATGGGTGTATTCTTGCTGACAGTGTTGGTCTTGGTAAAACCTTTACCGCCCTTGCCGTTATCAAATATTACGAGCTTAGAAATCGCTCCGTATTGGTTCTTTGTCCTAAAAAATTGGCTGACAACTGGCTGAATTATAATCGGAACCTTAAAACAAATATCCTTGCTAAGGATCGCTTTAGTTATGATGTTTTGTGTCATACTGATTTACAGCGAACAAGTGGGGAATCTTTTGGTATTCCGTTGAATAAGGTGAATTGGGGAAACTATGATCTTATCGTGATAGACGAGTCTCATAATTTTCGTAACAACGACACTTATAAAGAGAAAGAAACCAGATATAAAAAATTAATGGATTCCGTTATTCGGGATGGTGTAAAGACTAAAGTTTTGATGCTGTCTGCTACTCCCGTAAATAACAAATTCAATGATCTTAGGAATCAGCTTGCGCTTGCCTACGAAGGTGAGTCTGAAAAACTTAGTGAAAAAATTAATGTAAAAAAGGGGATTGAAGAAATTTTTAGACAGGCTCAGACTGCCTTTAATAGCTGGTCAAAGTTTCCTTGTGAAGAACGCACTGCCAGTGCTATTTTAAATGCTTTGGATTTTGATTTTTTCGAGCTCCTGGATAAAGTTACAATTGCTCGTTCAAGGAAGCATATAGAAACTTTTTATGACACTACTGATATCGGGAATTTTCCCGTGAGACGTAAGCCTTTGTCATTTCGTAGCCCTTTGACGGATCTTCCCAACATTCCAAGTTTTAATGAGATTTATGCTCAACTGTCTTTACTGAAATTGTCAGTCTATGCGCCTGTCAGTTACATTTTGCCGAGCCGACTAAAAAAATACGAAGAATTATATGATACTGCCGTTGATGGAGGTAAAGGAAAGTTGCGTCAGGTGGACCGAGAAACAAGTCTTCAGTCGCTTATGACAACAAACTTGCTTAAGCGTCTTGAAAGTTCTGTAGAGTCTTTTCGGCTTACTCTTGGGGCTTTGGAAGAAAAGCATATTGATATGCTGGATAAGATTGAGCAATTTAAGAAATCAAAATCAGATTCGGCAAAAATAACTTTAGCTGAACAGTTCGGTTCAGTTGAGAGTGACGATGAAGATATTGCGGATCTGGAAGAATTTTTGATCGGGGGGAAAGTTCAGGTTAACCTTGCTGATATGGATCTTTTGTCTTGGGAACATGATTTGAGTGCAGATATTCATGTCATATCAGCCTTGCTGGGCGAGATGAGAAAGGTAACGGTTGAAGATGATTCAAAGCTTCAGCATATTAAAAAGCACATCAAGAATAAGATTGAAAACCCAATAAATGCGGGTAATAAAAAAATTATAATTTTTACTGCTTTTGCCGATACCGCCAACTATCTTTACGAAAATTTATCTAAGCAAATGGCTAAAGAGGGTATTCATTCAGGACTTGTTACAGGCAAGAACAGCCCTAAAAATTCTTTGAAAAAGGGATATGATTTCCAGTCAATTCTAACTTTATTTTCTCCTCGTTCCAAAGAAAAGGATTTGATTTTTCCGGATGAACCCGGTGAAATTGATTTATTGATTGGTACGGACTGTATTTCTGAAGGGCAAAATTTGCAGGACTGTGACTACCTTATTAACTATGACATACATTGGAATCCAGTTCGTATTATTCAACGCTTTGGGCGAGTTGATCGAATTGGTTCTTCAAACGAATTTATTCAGCTAGTGAATTACTGGCCTGATATCTCATTAGATGAATATATCAATCTGAAAGAGCGTGTGGAAAACAGAATGCATATTGTCGACCTCACTGGGACAGGTGATGACAATGTTCTTTCTGCGCAGGCAAATGATGTTGGATATCGGAAAGAGCAGCTACGCCGGCTGCAGGATGAAGTTATCGAGCTTGAAGATTTAAAAACAGGTGTAAACATCACTGATTTAGGCCTTAATGATTTTAGGATGGATTTGTTGAATTATATGAAAGATAAAGGGGATCTTGCCCACCTTCCTAATGGTTTACATGCTGTGATTTCGGCAGCCCCGAATAAAGGATTGCGTCCTGGTGTTATTTTTACTCTGCGTAACCGCAACAGTGCTGTAAATATTAATCAGCATAATAGGCTGCACCCATATTATCTCGTATATATCAGTAATGACGGTGAAATTATTACTGATCATACTCAGGTTAAGAAAATATTGGATATGGTCAGGAATGGCTGCAAAGGATTAGATTCTCCAATTTTTGAAGCTTGCAAAATTTTTAATGACAATACAAATGATGGTCGGGATATGAAGCATTATTCCGATCTGTTAGGGCAGGCTATTCAGTCTATTGTTGAAGTTAAAGAAGACACTGATATTGATAGCCTTTTTTCAGGTACGAAGACCAGCGCACTTCTTGATACAATACAAGGTCTTGATGATTTTGAAATAATTTCCTTTTTAGTTGTTGCAGGGTAGATAAACATGGCTTTTTTATATAATTTCCCGAAGCAAACTTTCGTTGGAAGCCCTCTTCCCAAAAGCAAGATATACAAACTTGCAGGCGTTAGTTCAAAAGTTCAAAAAATGTTTGTGCGTGAAGTTGAAAAAATCACATGGTCCTATAAATTGGCTCCTGAAACGATAAATTTGCCGGCAAGTGAGAGCGTGCAGGAGATACAAATTTTCACGGTTGCCCTCAGGACTGAAAAGTTAAACTATGAAGTTTTGGAAACCATTGATAAGGCCATACCTTCCCCTCTTTTTTTTGTCTTAGATTACGGCAATAAAAATAAGTATGTCGCGGCTTATAAGCGTCCGAGTGAAGTGGATAGAAGCAAATGGGTTGTTAGCGGGTATAGCGAAACAGAATGGATTAATGACGGTTCCGAGCGTAAAGAATTACCCGTTGTGCTGAACATGGGTGCTCTTTATCATACTCTTCTTAAAAACATTATCCCCTTACCTGCTCGTAAAAATGAGCCTATAAATAAACTTTTTTTGCGAATGGATCAGTTGCGGAGTATAAAGCGAGACGCTAGTAAGCTTGAGTCTCGGATAAGAAAAGAAAAGCAGTTTAATCGCAAGGTAGAGCTTAATTCTGAATTGAAAGCTCTGGAGCTGCAGATTCGGGGACTTGAGTAATTTTTAAAATTTTGCAGGAATTTTTATGAATAGTACCATAGTTGAAATTGCGAATGCTGTTATACAGCCTGAGGTTCGTGGTATTGATTGGTATACTTTTATAGGGACAGGAATTGGTGCTCTTGTGGCAGCTGCTTTTGCAGCTTGGTATACGAACTATTCTTTGAACAAGAGAGATAAACGATTCTTAGCTAGGGAAGAAGAAAAAGAACTGCAAGCGACTTTAGATACAGCTAATTATTATGCTCAAAATATAGATTTGCTTCTGACCGATCTGTGTGTCTTTTATAATTCAAAGCTCAATTTAAATGCTATTTTTTAAATAAAGAAGTGATTACTCCGTGTGAAATACGACCGATTATCAAAATGTCGCAGGAGGCTCATAAGCATCTTGCTTCGATTTCAGATAAAATAATAAAATGCTATTTTAGAATGACATTCAACTTTAATTTTTTAAATGATGGAATTGGGCATGTTAAAGTTGAAGGCGAAAAATTTAATAGCAAGCATGGAAAATATTCATCTGAAATAGCAATAGGTGAGAATGGTAGCGGTAATGAATCTTACTCTAATTATACACAAGTAATGCTAGATACTTTTAATGGAACAGAGAGAGCTCCTGGTCTTTATAATCAAACAATGAAAACATTTCGAGATGCATTTTTTTTCTTAGCTTTGCTGCAATGGAAAGGCGAAAAAAAAGGGGTTGATTTGGATATTAATCAGAATGGAAAATCTTATTTTCCAGATATGAATTTACAATATTTGCAAACAGAAGAATTTGAAAAGTCTTTTGCTGAGTTGAAGACTGCAACCGACTGGATAATGTTTTCGTATGAAGATTTACTTCATGCTTATGTACATAATAAAAACGATATTCTTGGATCATTGGAAAGGAATTAAAATGGATAAACTAAAAATGCATACCCCCGACCTGATAGATGATAATATTTCAAAGATTGCTCTGCAGTTCCCTAATTGCATAACTGAGTCTCGATCTAAAGATGGTAGTATAAAAAAGTCCATTGATTTTGATTTACTTCGCCAAGAGCTTTCAGATTCTATCGTTGAAGGTCCGAAAGAGCGATATCAACTTAATTGGCCGGGCAAGCGTGAAGCTTTGCTTGCCGCCAATGCTCCTATTGCCAAAACTTTGCGTCCTTGTCGTGATGAGAGTGTTAATTTTGATACCACTGAGAATTTGTTCATTGAGGGCGATAATCTTG
Source organism: Maridesulfovibrio ferrireducens (assembly GCF_016342405.1). Classification (NCBI taxonomy): domain Bacteria; kingdom Pseudomonadati; phylum Thermodesulfobacteriota; class Desulfovibrionia; order Desulfovibrionales; family Desulfovibrionaceae; genus Maridesulfovibrio; species Maridesulfovibrio ferrireducens. The sequence continues at coordinate 102,620 of NZ_JAEINN010000013.1, forward strand.
ATGCTCTCAAGCTTTTGCAGGAGAACTATCTCGGCAAGGTAAAAATGATTTATATTGATCCTCCGTATAATACTGGGAAGGATTTTATATACAGTGATAATTTTACAGAATCTGCTGAAGAATATTTGCTTGAATCTGAACAAAAAGATGAAGAAGGTAATCACTTAATTGCCAATACGGAAAGCAATGGGCGGTTTCATTCTGATTGGCTGAGTATGATGTATTCACGGCTTAAGCTTGCTAAGAATTTACTGAAAGAGGATGGGGCCATTTTTATTAGTATTGATGATAATGAAGTGCATAATTTGCGTAAAATTTGTGATGAAATTTTTGGGATAACTAATTTTATAGCTGAATTCGTTTGGAAAAGGCGAGTTTCTTCTGCAATGGCTGATAATAATGTGTCATCAGATCAAGACTATGTCATTTGCTACCAAAAAGGACAGTTGGAAGGTTTTACTGGTAACGAGAAAGATTTTAAAAAATATTCAAACCCAGATAATGACCCCCGAGGTCCATGGATTTCGGACAATTTAACTGTTGGAATGACTGCATCAATGCGTCCGAATCAAGCTTACAATTTAGTAGACCCTTCAACTGGAAGCATTTACCCATACAATCCTAATCGAGTTTGGGCTTTTATCCCAAAATCAATGGAGAAAATGATTGCAGAAGGTAGAGTCATTTTTCCAGAAGATATATCCAGAAGGCCAATGCAAAAGCGGTTTAAAAATGAACTTAAAAGTACGCACAATCCGTTTTCAACATTGATGAGTGACAAAGTTGGGCTAAACACAGAAGCGACAAGGCAGATACAGCAAGTTCTGGGAGGTAATATTTTTGACTATTCGAAACCTCTTTCATTATTAACGGTTCTTATTTCTCAAGTTTGTAATGGCGACGATCTTATTCTTGATTTTTTTGCAGGCTCTAGTGTAACTGCTCACGCTGTCATGCAACTAAACGCAGAAGACAAGGGCAACCGCAAATTTATTATGGTCCAGCTCCCCGAAGAGTGTGACGAAAAATCTGAAGCTTTCAAAGCTGGCTACAAAACCATTGCCGAAATTTCCAAAGAACGTATTCGCCGTGCCGGAGCAAAGATAAAAGACGAAAATCCAGACGCAACTGATCTTGATATCGGCTTTCGTGTTTTGAAAGTAGACAGCAGCAATATGGCTGATGTCTACTACTCTCCTGATGCAATGAGGCAAGATTTAATTGCAGCAATGACTGACAATATTAAAGCTGGCCGTAGCGAGGAAGACTTACTTTTTCAGGTGCTTCTTGATTGGGGTGTTGATCTTTCTCTGCCTATTAAAAAAGAAGTTGTTGCCGGGCTTGATGTGTTTTTTGTGGATGAAAATTCTTTAGCAGCATGCTTTGCGAATAATGGCGAAATTACCGAAGATTTTTGCAAGAAGTTGGCGGAATATAAACCTTTACGAATTGTGTTCCGTGATTCTGGCTTTAAAGGTGATAGCGTTAAGATTAATGTGGAGCAAATTTTTAAACTTATGTCGCCCCATACTGAAGTGAAGACGATATGACCCTCGAAAAACACGAAAAGAATACACCGGGTAAAGCCACAGAAAATACAGCAATTAAGAAAGTTGGATTTGATGATGTGGTTGGGCTGTTTGAGAAAACTCAATCCGCTATGCAGAGTCAGGTCGCGCGTTCCGTGGATATTGCGTTGGTCGTGCGCAATTGGTTGTTCGGCTGGTATATTGTGGAATTTGAAAGCGGTGGTGCAGAACGGGCTGATTTGTATGGAAAGAGATTGATTGAGTCTTTATCTGAAAGACTTGTTAAATTAGGTATTAAAGGTATGTCCCCTACCAATTTACGAAAATTCAGAGAATTTTATCAGGCCTATGCAAAGATTCAACAGACGCTGTCTGTTACATCTCTTAGCTCTTCAGAAAAGATTCAACAGACAGAGTCTGCCAAATCTCAAACATCCCAAACACTGTCTGGGATGTTGCCTATAGATGGGGTTGATACCTGTAATCTTTGGCAAACATTATCAGTGAGTTTCAATTTAAGCTGGTCCCACTATGTTGTGCTTTTAACTATTAAATCCAGCGATGAACGAAAATTTTATGAAATTGAAGCAATTGAAAATAGCTGGAGTCTCCGAGAGCTGAAGCGTCAAATCAATTCTAGTTTTTATGAGCGATTAGCTTTGAGCAGAGATAAAGAAAAAGTTAGAGAGCTTTCAGAAAAAGGCCAGCTTGTAAGCTCCCCTAAAGATGTTTTAAAAAGTCCATATGTGTTGGAATTTTTGGGGCTAGAAGAAAATTTTAGTTATTCCGAACATGATTTAGAAACGGCAATTATTAATAAGATCGAGCATTTTCTCTTAGAGCTGGGTAAAGGTTTCCTTTTTGAAGCCCGGCAGAAGAGGTTTACCTTTGATGACGATCACTTCTATGTGGATTTGGTGTTCTACAATCGCCTATTGCGTTGCTATGTCGTTATTGATTTGAAACGTGAAAGATTGACTCATCAAGACTTGGGACAGATGCAAATGTACGTGAATTATTTTGATCGCCATGTGAAGCTTGCTGATGAAAAACCAACTATTGGTATTTTGCTTTGTCATAGTAAGAGCGACGGATTAGTTGAACTAACCTTACCGAAAGAATCCAATATTTATGCATCCGAGTATCAGCTTTACCTTCCTTCCAAAGAGGAATTGAAGAAACAACTGGAAGAAGCACAGCAGGACTGGGAGGCTCATCATGAAGTTGAAATTTAAAAAACAGGCTTACCAGACGCGGGCAGTAGATGCGGTTGTGAACTGCTTTAAAGGGCAACCTTGCACACAAGGATTAAATTACCGTATTGATCCAGGAAGTGCTCTTGATGTAGCTGCGATAGGATTTAAAAATGATGATCTAATTTTAAATGAGAATCAGTTCCTAGAAAATATTCAAGCTGTTCAGCGTTTACAAAATTTGCCGCAGAGTAATTCTTTAACCGAGTTTAAAACCCTAAATAAAAATGCGTTAAAATTAGATCCTGCCTATACTAAAAAAGCTCTGGCCATTTGCAAATATCATTTAGATATCGAAATGGAAACCGGAACCGGAAAGACATACTGCTATATTAAAACCATTTTTGAGATGAATAAAAGGTTCGGCTGGACCAAATTTATTATAGTGGTTCCAAGTATTGCTATCCGTGAAGGCGTGCTCAAATCTTTTGATATCACAGCAGATCACTTTCAAGAAAGCTATCACAAAAAAGCTAAGTTCTTTATTTATGATTCTAAACAATTAGAGAAGCTTGAAAGTTATTCTTCAGATGCTGGAATTAATGTTATGGTTATTAATGTGCAGGCATTTAATGCTCGCGGAAAAGATAATCGCCGCATTTATGAAGAACTCGATGATTTTCAGAGTCGCAAACCTATTGATGTAATTAAAGCCAACAAGCCCATTTTAATCCTTGATGAACCTCAAAAGATGGGAGGGGAAAAGACTTTAGATTCACTTAAAGAGTTCGCTCCACTTTTTGTTCTCCGTTACTCCGCTACGCATAAGGCCCAGCACAATAGGATTCACCGTCTGGATGCTTTGGATGCTTATAATCAAAAGCTTGTAAAAAAGATTTCTGTCCGAGGTATATCTGTAAAAGGACTGCCTGGAACAAATGCCTATCTTTATTTGGAGTCGATTGAAATTTCCAAGCAAAGTCCTGTTGCCAGAATTGAAGTGGAGATAAAGCAAAACTCCGGAATTAAGCGGTCGATGCAGCGATTGGTCAAGGGAAGTAACCTCCATGATATTTCAGGCGGACTTGAGCAGTATAAGGATTTTGTTATAGCTGACATTGATGCCATTACAGATATGGTTGAATTCACAAACGGGCATAAATTGTATGCGGGAGAAGCGACTGGTGATGTTGATGAAGCAATGCTTCGTCGTATCCAGATAAGGGAAGCTGTCAAAGCCCATTTGGAAAAAGAGCAAGTTCTTTTCAAGCAAGGGATTAAGGTTCTAACGCTATTTTTTATCGATGAAGTCGCAAAGTACAGATTATATACTGAAGCAGGACATGAAGGAGGTGAATATGCAAAAGTTTTTGAAGAAGAGTACGCAGATGCGGTCGCTGAGTTAAAATGTGATTTGCTTATACAGGATGATTATAAACAATATCTCAAAGAAACTTTAGTTGAGAGCACTCATAAAGGCTATTTTTCTAAAGATAAGAAAGGAAAAATGGTTGATGCTTTGAAAGCATCGAGAAGTGAAAAAACTGAAAGTACAGACATAAGCGCATATGATTTAATTCTTAAGGATAAAGAAAGGCTTTTGTCTTTTGCAGAGCCAACGCGATTTATTTTTTCCCATTCTGCCCTTCGTGAAGGTTGGGATAATCCTAATGTTTTTGTAATCTGTACTCTTAAGCACAGCGATAATACTATTTCTCGTCGGCAAGAAGTCGGGCGCGGGCTTCGTATTGCTGTGAATCAGTTTGGAGAAAGACAGGATTCCCCAGAAACAGTCCACCAGACCAATGTCCTGACTGTTGTGGCTAGTGAAAGTTATAAAGATTTTGTAACGGCACTACAAAAAGATATTAGTGACTCTCTTTCGGAAAGACCGCGTGTTGCTGATGAAGAATATTTCACAGGAAAAGTATTATTGGTAGAAGGTAAAGATGTTGAAGTCACTCCTCAAATGGCCAAGCAGATATATAGATATCTTTTGAAAAATGATTATACCGATGACAATGATAATATAGCTCCAGAGTATCATGAGGCTGTAAAGACTGGAAGCGTAGCAGCCTTACCTGTTGAACTGCAGCCATTTAGCGATCAAATTTTCCAATTAATAAATAGTGTTTACAGTGATACAGGGTTGCCACAACTAGAAAATGGTCGAGCTCCTAAAACAAATTCTTTGAATGCTAATTTTGATAAAAAAGAGTTTAAAGAGCTTTGGAACAGGATTAACCGAAAAGCTGTGTATAGTGTCCATTTTGACAGCTCTGAATTGGTGGATAAGTGCGTAAATGTTTTGAATGAAACTCTACAGGTTGCTCCTTTGCAGTATGTCATTCAGAAGGGGGAGCAGATTGCGGAAGTTAGCTCTAATAAAATTAAATCAGGTGAAAGTTTTAAAATTAGTGAAACGACAACGGAGCAAAATACGAAGTCTATTCACTCTGCTGTAAAGTATGACTTGATTGGTAAACTCTCTGAAAATGCTCAACTGACCAGAGGAACTGTGGCAAATATTTTGGGCAAAATAAGAAAGCCAGTTTTTGATTTATTCAAAGTAAATCCTGAAAGTTTTATTGCGGAATCCACCCGACTCATCCGTGAACAGAAGGCAACCGCAGTTATTGAACGGTTAAGCTATGATACTACTTCTGAAACTCATGATATGGATATTTTTACTCTTGGACAAAGTAACCAGGATTTCAGTAAAGCCGGAGCTCCGCTTAAACATCATATTTATGATTACGCTATAACTGATTCTAAGATAGAGCGAGATTTTGTAAATGAGCTGGATACCAGCAAAGAAGTTGTTGTTTACGCAAAATTGCCCAATGGTTTTTCAATTCCAACCCCTGTAGGGAATTATAACCCAGACTGGGCTATTTCATTTAAGGAAGGGGCTGTAAAGCATGTCTACTTTGTGGCTGAAACGAAAGGTTCAATGTCTACTATGGAATTACGGGAAATAGAGAAAACAAGAATCAAATGCGCCCGCAAGTTTTTTGAGGAAATTAACCGGACAATTACTCCTAAAAACGTAAAATATGATGTCGTGAATAGTTACAGCAAGTTGATGGATGTAGTCGGGGTTAGGTGAATACCGGAAGCTGATATGCTTAAATCGGATGATTATTAGTATATATTTTGATATACACTGTGATCTACATTCAAGCTTAAAGAACACAAAAAATGCCCAAAACAAATAGACCGTAAAACAATATTCTTATTAAAAACAACTCCTTAAACAAGATGCACTTGCTTGACATGCAAGGGGTCAGCAGTTCAAAGCTGCTCGTGCCTACCATTAGGTAGAACAAGGCTGGTTATCGAAAGATAGCCAGCCTTTTTATTCTTTTAAAATCCAGACTAATTTAGCGGACGAATCTACTCCGCATCAGGTGCAGGTAAAGGATTAGCAAGGGAATGTGCGAGCATTGCATCCATCAAATTTTCGGTATTTGCCGCCTCGTCGTCAGACCCCATCTCTTTTAATCCTACAAAAGCCTCACGAACCATATTCAACCCTTCTTCACGGCTACCTGAGACATAAAGAAGCTGACCAAGAAGCTCACCGATAGGACAAATATAGGACAAATCTCCTAGATCCTTAACTAGAGAATAGGCCTCAATCAGCATGAGCAAAGCTTTTTCCTTATTATCTCTGGAAATCTCTATCTGTGCCATCTCAAAAAGAGTCAGCCCGCGCCCTTTGGAATCATCATTGTTCTTACATTCCTCAAGATGCTCTTCAAGTTGTGAAAGCGCTTCTTCAATCTCATCATTTTGTGTAAAATTATTCATAGACATTATTTATTACATCTCCATATTTGAAATAATTTTTAATTAAAGAGTTAATGTAGTTAAACCATACGCACTGCGGCCCATATACTGGAAAACAGCCCGTAAAATAGTTAAATAATAATCCAATGCAATTTATTCAATTATTTAGACAGTTGCAAACCATATCTCTTGCTTGGCATGCATGAGTCAACCCAAATACACATGAATCGGACATTTTTTGCAGACCATCCTTTCCTTCCCCGTTGCGAAAAAAGACCACTTTCAATACTCTCCCTTTGAAATTGGACAGCAAAGGAAAATTAAAATGATATATTACACTCAATTCAAGACTCGTTTATGGGAGATAATCCTAGTAGGTAACGAATTAGGACTTTCTAACCTGCACATGGTCACTGAGGCGGGTAAACGGAACTTCAAAATTTCGGTAAATTGGCAACGAAACGATTCCTTTTTTGAAACAATCAAGGAACAAATACTTGAATACTTTGCCGGACAACGAAAACAATTCGACATCACTTTGAATCCACAAGGTACTGATTTTCAAAAACGAGTTTGGGAACAACTTTACGCCATCCCTTTCGGAGAAATACGAACATACAAAGATATTGCCATTGCCATAGGTAATGAAAAAGCCTCCAGAGCCGTGGGAATGGCTAATTCAAAAAACCCTCTTCCACTCATTGTACCTTGCCATCGTGTAATTGGCAGCAACGGCAAATTGACAGGCTTTGCGCACGGACTGAAAGCCAAAGAACAATTACTTAAACTTGAAAACAACACATTAAGATAATTATATTTGATAATAATGAGTTACGCATCTTTTCTTATCAAACAACAATCAAGTTTGCTTCGTGTAAATGTGCGTATTATAAATCTTGAAATCAATAGTAGTTGTATTAATAATTACATTGAATAGTACATTAAAGTGTAACAAAAAAAATTAAAGGGTTTTTTGCCGGAGTAGGCGGACAGCCTGCAAATAACGGTGGATTAGCAACTGATCTAGAAGTCAGAAATCAAACCCAAAGTTATGATTATCTTGTAAAATTTGATATAAACGGCGACGCAACCATGACTGCACAGACCGGTTCCGGAGACGGAACAGTAGCTGGTGTGGGAGCGAATACGGGACAAGGTGTCGGCGCAGTTGACGTTACCATAACTTTTGCGGCTCTCAATGCGTCTACCGGAATTTACGGCAAGGCCCAGCCTGACAAACCAACAAATTACCATACTTACGCCGCAGGATTAGTTGGAATTACCGGGGCCTATGGATTTGGATTGCAGGACCGTGCCGGAGCTACTCTAATGAATTTCAACAGGATAGCCCAACCCAATGGATACCTTGAGATCGGTATAGACACTGAAAACCATGCAGTAATTGGAGCAAGCCCTTCACAGAAATCAGGTGTTACAGTCACAGTTAACAAGTTTGCTTCTAAAGATATGGATGCCAGCGAACTGAAGACCACTTACTCTGTTAATGACTTCACTACGTACGCAACAATTTGCTCCTTCAACGCCTCCATCAATGTCAATGGCTGGTACGGATTTTTCATGTTAAATTCCAACAGCCTGCCTACAGGATCACCTACTGCTCTACAGTTAATTAAGCTTTATGAATCCAACGGAACATCTGCGTTCTTCGGGAATTACGCTGCAACGGGACCAATTTACTCTGACGGTGCGTGGTGGCTGACAGATCTTTCCGGCAATCATATTTTACCCAGTGATAGAATCATTACCGGAAATCATTATTATGCACACTTTGTTGTGAAAAATAACGGTAAGTATGACGAAAACCCGGCCCTCGGTCAGATTACAGCCCCGATTGCACTGGGAACTGACACTTCTAGCTCCGGGTGTGTACTAAACTCAGAAGCTAATTTCACCTTTGAACTTGCAGGACTATTTCTCGCAGCCCTTATTCTTGCCGGTTTCCGCAAGAAAACTACCAGTGAAAAACTAAAATAATTAAATTAGAATGATGGTAGTCTTATACGTATAGATCGACAGCAATTCAAGGCCGGTTATCGAAAGGTAGCCGGCTTTTTGTCGTGGGGAATAGGCTAATAAACTTCTACTGTATAGCAACACCAATTATTATAATCAAAACACTCTGGGCCAATTTTTTACTTCAATAATGCCATATTTACACAATACTCACAGAATGCTATTATATAGATATTAACTGCGCTGATGTGTTACTAGTTATCATGTCATCAGTCTTACATTTCGCATAAAACATACACCACTAATTGATGAATTGGCATATTCGCCAGCAGCCTAAAAAATAAAGAAATAAAATTTATTTCGCCTTAACCTATAATCAACAATAAGACAAAAAATATGCAAGAACAATTTTTACTATATGAAGTTCTTTCCCCTGACCAAAGAATAATTGTTGATGCTGTAAAAAAACATTGTTCTAGTGTTATGGACTTTAATCCAAGATTCAGCTTCTTTACGCTTCATGGATCAACTCATATTGAAAACCTTGTTACTATAGCCAATAATCTCATAGATGGTGGAATTAAATTACAAGAAAATGAGGCTTTTTATTTATATTTATCCATTTGTCTCCACGATATAGGAATGACAATTCCTCTCAAAGACCTTGAAACAAAATCCGTATTCAAAGGTCTTGAGCTTATCTCAGACCCAACATATGCTGAAAACTTTATTCGTGAAAATCACCACGATTTAATAGATGAATATGTTGCTTCCAATTTTAGTTTTTTAGCTTCGCTGGACATAGCCCCTTCTACTATTGCAATCGTTAAAGAAATATGCAGAGCTCATCGTAGAGTCAATTTAGGTGATCTTAGTGGACACGAAAAAAACGTTGGAGCGCTGCTTAGATTGATTGATGAGTTAGATATTGGCCCAAGTCGAGCGCCTATATCAACTTTAAATGCTAAATATAAAGAAATGGATTCAACCTCATGCTGGCACTGGTTTAAACATAACATTACGCAAGACTGGCAACTTCACCATAACATGAGATACTTCACCCGAAATAATAAAAAAAGCATTGAATTCATTGTTGTTGTGAGCCCTCCCCAAGAATCAAGTATTCCTTATTGGTTAAAGCAGTGTATTCGTCCATTGCAAAAAGTTTTAGACGATGAAAAAGTTTCTTCCATAATTGACGAAAGATGGAATACTAAAATTACTATTCGCTATGGAAGCCGGATGTCTAAGAAAAATTATCTTGGAGATGACTGGAACGAAATTGAACAAATAGCCCTTTCTTCTGGAAAAAAAACCATCCTTCTTATTGATGATGAAAGTAGAAAAATGGAAGATCTATTTCTCCCTCTTATGGAAAACTATCATATTATGTACTCTGTAAATGCCAAAGATGCATTTACAAAACTTGCTGCAACTCAAATTGATTTAGCTATTGTCGACATGCAAATTGGATCTGGAGACCTCTGGAGTGCTCAGGAAACTCAAAATTGCAAAACAACAGGAGTTAATATTTGTAACAAAATATTAACAGACCATCCCACCACCCAAATTGGAGTTCTTACTGGTACCCGCCACGAAGTAGAAGGATTGTCATTCGACAAATTAGCTTTCTTTTGTAAAAAACCAATTCAACCTTCTCATTTTGAAAAAAGGGTAAATGATGTTCTTAGATAATGAAACTATTCACATTGACGAAAGCTCTGAGGGAATATGGAGCTTAGTCGACGTTTTACTAGAAGAAGTTAATGAAGAATTCAACTTATCGGCGTCAATCCTTATGAAATGCCAAACAGCACACAGTTGTAGCCTCTTATCTTGCTCTAACATTGACAAATCTCCCCTTGAAGGAGGCGAAAAACAACTAGTCTTTCGGCTCATCGATGAATGTGCAAAACATTATAAAGGGCCACACGTCCATAAAATTAGTGACGACCTTTTAAAAAAAATAACCCCCCTAATCAAACGTAGAAACGCTGTTAATCAAATACTATTTATTCCATTTAAACTTTCTTCAGAATTTTTTATTGCTATAGCCTTTCAGGGAAATGCCTCGTTAAAAGAACTCCCACAATCTTTAGCCCCACGATTTTCAGAAATAATTCTCCTTTCTAAAAAAGTTTCTGACATGGATGATCTAATTAGCAGACTCCATACTTTAGAAAATTATGTAAAAGAAGTAGGACATGACTTTGCGAGCTCAGTTCAATCCACGTTACCGAAATTGAATAATGTTATAAAAGGGCTATACGAAGGTCCTATGGCTATAGACAAAATTAAAGAAGCTAAAAATGAAATATGGGCAGCATATAGATATGCATCGAATCTAGGACTTGTTGTAGACCCTAACTACTCTATTACAAATGGAAATCACTTTAACTTTATCGACGTCGTCGATAATGTTTTAAATCAATATCAAAGCGAGATTGATGAAAGACATATTAAAGTCACGGTTGAATGCAATTTACCAAGTCTTAATGTTTGGGGAGACGATGAAGCCATAGCAAGCGCCGTTAGCCACTATCTTATAAACGCAATCAAATACTCTTTCGGATCATCTACTATTTACATATATATCAATGATGTAAGATCTGAGGTTGAATTCAAAATACGTAACAAAGGCATGAGACTCAACAGAGACGAATCTCCCAACCTCTGGAAGTGTGGGTTTAGAGGACGTAACGCATATGAAAGGCATGTTAACGGCTGTGGCATTGGACTTTATACGATAAAAAAAATCATTGAAGGCCATGGTGGTAATGTTTGTTGCCGCAATATCCATGAAGACCAAGTTGAATTTTCTTTTCAAATTCCTAAAGACAAAATCTTTATGAAAAAATTGTTATAAATTGTCACCCAAAAAATAGCCAACGTTACGCCAAACAAGAGTTATTTGCCTACTTTAAAAAAACTCGAAATTGTTTCTATCACAAAAGTAAGTTTAATTATTTCAGAGCATGAAAACCGTCTCTCTGGCTTAACAGACAAAAAAGTAATAGTTCAGCTTTGCTCTTGCTTAAGATTTATGTACCCCCCTCATCCCCCCTGTCGCGCAACATCCTTATCAATAGCCTTCCAGCCGACAGCGAAGCTTGTCATTTTCTTAATATTCTGAGCAACAACGTTATTCTTTACGTTAGCGACAAAAGTTGTTTCATGATACGGATAGGCTGTTTTAAAGACCAAATCAGGATACGCGGCAAAGCTTGCCTCTAAGAGGCTGGATGCTCTCACATCCCCCACTTCATGATATGAAGCGATAGCCGCCCATGATTGCTGATTTTCACGAATATAGCGAGCGAGATCATCTGCAATTTCGACCTCTGCGCCTTCTATGTCTATTTTGAAAAAATCAACTCCCTCAGGTGCATGTTCAGCAACTAAATCATCCAAAGTTATAGCTTGTACGGTGTCTGAATCCGCCGCATCAACACAACTTTCCCCGCCGGACTTGTGCTTAAATCCTACTTCACCACTTTTGCTGTAAAGGGCCTTCCTGACAAGTTCACAATTGGTGAATCCGTTTTTATCAATATCAGAATCTATAAAATCAGCGCTTTGCTTGTCAGGCTCAAGAAAAACAACCTTTCCTTTCTCAGCAACTGCGCTGAAATACATTCCTGAAATACCGTTCCACGGTCCGGCATCCACAACAACAGAATCCGCTGCAATGGTTCCGGGCAGCGTGTATCCTCTAAGTTCACACACAAATTCAAAAAAAGGGCATGCGGATGTCAAAAAACGAGCTTTTCCTATCTTGCATTCCCACGCTTTGTGCTGAAAGGAGTAGCGAGTCATGGGATTATATTTCCAAACCGGCAAATATCCTAAAGTCGGTGTAAACTTTACTGCAAACCAGTCCCCTATTTTGACAAGTGAAAAATCCCTTGAACAAAATAAGTTCTCCACTTCTTGGAACTGTTCAACAGTTTCTTTTTCGATCTGGCCTATAAATTCATGAATCAACTCGCTATCCATGCGCCCTCCTGCTTAATAAACAGATACAGAGATAAACTTTTTTAAACAACTGTAAGACAAATATTTTCAACCTATTTACTTTTGTTCAAATAAACCTATAATTTTATCAGAGCCGTCGCTTACCCGTTTTCCTGACGGCACCTTAGGAGGTTACATGAATTCAAAACGTATTTTAGGTATTTTCACTCTTATCACCGTACTGTTACTGCCAATGTCTGCCATTGCAAACGGGCTTCCCTCTTTTGCTGGACTCGCAAAAAAATGCGGCCCCGCTGTTGTTAACATCAACACGGTTAAGATGGTGGAAGTAAGCAGCAACCCCATGCAGGATATGTTTAAATTTCATGGGAACAACAAAGGCGGAAACAATCCATTTGAAGATTTTTTCAAACAATTTGATGATAGATTCAAAGGAAACGAGCCTAAACATAAACAAAAGCAGGGTTCTCTTGGGTCCGGCTTTATTATTTCCGCTGATGGCTACATTGTAACCAATAACCATGTTGTTGCTTCAGCTGATGAAATAAAAGTTAAACTTCAGAACGACGGTCGTGATTATCCGGCAAAACTGATCGGACTGGATAAAGAAACCGACCTTGCTCTACTCAAAATAGAACCGGGTAAAAAACTGCCCTTCCTGACTTTTGCCAATTCTAAACAGGCAAATGTGGGAGAATGGGTTCTTGCCATCGGTAACCCCTTCGGATTGGGACATACCGTAACTAAAGGTATCATCAGTGCCAAGGGACGTATTATCGGAGCAGGCCCTTTTGATAACTTCATTCAGACCGATGCCAGCATCAACCCCGGCAACAGCGGTGGACCTCTCATTGATATGAAAGGACAAGTCGTCGGCATTAATACTGCGATAGTTGCCAGCGGTCAGGGAATAGGCTTTGCCATTCCGAGTAACATGGCTGAAAATGTTATCCAGCAGCTTAAGACCGATCATAAAGTAAGCAGAGGCTGGCTCGGCGTAACAATTCAGGATGCCGACGAAAATACTGCCAAAGCTCTCGGACTTTCCAGAAAGACCGGAGCTCTGGTCAGCTCCGTTACTGCCGGAGATCCTGCTGCAAAAGGCGGCATGAAAGTCGGTGATGTAATTCTAGAAATTGACGGTGCTAAAATTGATGACACAAACGACCTTCTACGCACAGTCGCAGCACTGCTTCCGGGCAAAACAATTGTAGCTCAGGTCTGGCGCAAAGGTCAGAAAAAGAACCTGACCATCACTCTTGGAGAAAGAAACGGTAAAACGACCGTTTCCGCTGAAAAGTTCGCACCGAAAGCTAAAAAAGAAACAATCGATCAACTCGGTCTTGTCGTCCGTAAAGTTGATCGTGAAGTGGAAGCAAAAGCTTTAGGCTTAGAAAAAATGGAAGGATTACTTGTTATCGAAGTACAGCAGGGAACTCCCGCAGACGAAGCTGCAATTGCGGTGGGAGATGTAATACTTGAAGCAAATCAACATCAGGTAAACACCCTTGCCGAATTGCGTGAGATCATAAACACCGAAGGTAAAAGCCGCGGACTAGTGATGTTGCTTATTAAGAGACAAGGCAGAAACATCTTCCGCACCATAGAACTTGCTCCTAAGAAGTAACTCGCAAACAACACTGTTAAAGTGTTAAAAAAACTAATAAAAAAAAGGGTATAGCATTGGCTATGCCCTTTTTTGTTGCAAAAAATAAACTGTGCACCATAGAATGATTCTAATACACCTTGTAAATAACTTAATTGCATGCCAAGTTCCTAAAAACATTTCTTGAAATAAATTCAAAAGGAATTCTTTATGCAACCTATCAGACTTTTTACAGCTTCTATCTTGTGCCTGACTGTTGCCCTGTGCCTATCGGCAAGCATAGCCTTTGCCGCCGGAGAGGACGATTTTGACGCACATGAATCCTTCGCCAAACTTCATTTTAATGACACAGAAATGGATTTTGCCTTTGCCTTGATCTTAGGCGCAACTATGAACCACGGTTGCGAAATAGGCGAAGCATTCTATACAGCCTCGAACATCAAAGAAGGTAATGCTGCAAGCTGGCAAAAAGAATGGATAAACATGGCGCAGCGTGTTAAAGCCAGAGGTGAAAAATCTCTTACAGAAGGACATAAAGTCAGCGCACGGGAACAATTTCAGCGTGCATCATATTATTACCGCGCTTCACTGATTTCTATGATGCCGGATGATCCCAGATTTAAAAAGACAGCGCTTCAAAGTAGAGAACTCCTAAAAAAAGCAGGAATGCTCTTTAATCCGCCATTGGAATATATTGAAATACCTTTCGAAGGAACAATCCTTCCCGGCTACTATCGCAAAGCAAGCAACAGCAATAACCCTGCAAAAACACTCATAATGCTCGGCGGAGGAGAAACTTTTGCCGAAGATCTTATTTTTTATATTGCCCCTCAAGCTTATGCACGCGGTTACAATTTTATCACAGTAGACCTCCCCGGACAGGGGTTGCTCCCGCTTGAAGGAAAAGTTTTCCGTGCAGACGCCAATGTACCGATCAAAGAAGTTATTGATTATGTACTGAACAAACCGGAAACTGATCCCGAAAAACTTGCCGCATACGGCATGAGCGGTGGAGGAGGATTTGTTCCGATAACCGCTGTCAACGATCCCCGCTTAAAAGCTATTGCTATGAACAGTGCAGTGGTCGATGCCTACCCTCTTTTCGCATCAATGCCCGTTGCTTCTGCAACCGAAGACATCGTAAAAACATGGTCATCGTTCAAACAAAACACTGTCAAATCAATTGCTTGGCGCTGGGGCGTTGAGATGAACAATATCCCGGGGCTTGTTCCGGCAAATAAGGGATTCGCATTTGATCCTGCAAAAGTAACCTGCCCGGCACTGATTATTGTCGGCGAAGGTGAATATTCTAATGAAGAAGTTAAAAGACAGCAGAAACTCTGCTTCAAAAAACTCCCGAACAAGCAAAAGAAATTCGTCGTGACTCCAACAAATGAAGGAGCATCCAACCACTGCATCACTGAAAACAGAAGTGTGATGAGCCAAGTTGTGTTTGATTTCTTCGATGATGTTTTTAAATAAAATAAAATCGCTCATATATTATAGTGTGCAATTTTTTTCGGTCAAAAATTAGCATGTTAGAGGCTTCCTTCCTGAAAAGGTTTGGGGTATGAAGCTGTTCATGAACAACACCGCAACCATTCTTACAGCCCCGGCAAAGGTGAATCTCTACCTCAAAATTGTCGGAAAAAGAGAAGACGGCTATCATGAGCTGGACACTCTTTTCCTTCCTTTTCCAGCACTTGCAGACACTCTTGCAATCACGGAAAAGGCTGAAGGTTGTACAATTCATTGTGATGATTTTGATCTTCCGGCGGAAGACAACCTTATTTATAAAGCATGGGATAAATATGCAAAAGCGACCGGATTCAGACCCGGACTGCATATAGAATTGACCAAAAGAACTCCCACAGGCGCCGGTCTGGGAGGTGGCAGTTCCGATGCCGCGACAATGTTGCGATTTTTAAACTCTCACCCGCAAAGCCCGGGCATGGCCCATGATGAACTTAACAAACTTGCCACCGGACTCGGCGCAGATGTACCTTTTTTCCTACTGGACGGCCCCGCATGGGCTAAGGGAATAGGAGAAGTTTTAACCCCCTGCGAAGTAGACCTTTCAGGACTGACAGCACTGCTTGTCTGCCCGGATGTCCATGTTAATACAGCATGGGCTTATAAGGCATGGAGCACTGTCGTCAGAACGGAAAATCTGCAAAAAAAAGATTCATTTTACTTGACAACATCACACTGTAGTAATAACAAAGCGTCCTCCAAAACGAGGGTAACTTTGTTTAACGATTTTGAGCAAGTTGTCCTTCCTGAGTTTTCTGTTATAAGGGAAACAAAGGAATATCTGCTGAAAAGCGGAGCCTGCGGAGCAGTTATGAGCGGAAGCGGAGCAAGCATAATATCCTTTTTCAGGACTAAAAACTTAGCTGAGCAAGTTTCTTCCGAATTAAAAGCTCACAATGTAGACTCCGTGATTCATACTTTTTATTAAGCACTAGTCCGAATTTCTACATAATCAGTGCTGGGGTGTCGCCAAGTTGGTAAGGCAACGGATTTTGATTCCGTCACTCGCAGGTTCAAGTCCTGCCATCCCAGCCAAATTTACTCCCTTCCCCGAGAGGCCAAGGTGGAGACCCACATCATGAACGGTGAACTCAAGATTATCAGCGGCTCGTCGAATCTGGCGCTTTCAGAAGCAATATGTGAACACCTCGGCAGCCGACTTACTCCCTGCCTGCGTGAAAAGTTCAGTGACGGAGAAATCCGCATTGAAATTCAGGATAACGTACGAGGCTGTGACGTATTTGTCGTTCAGTCTACATGCAACCCTGTAAACTTTCATTTCATGGAACTATGCCTCATGCTGGACGCTCTGAAACGCGCAAGCGCACGCAGAGTTACTGCAGTTATCCCTTATTATGGATATGCAAGACAGGATAGAAAAGTTTCCCCTCGTGCTCCTATCAGCGCAAAACTGATTGCAGACTTCTTAGCTGTAGCCGGTATGCACCGCATGGTCACAATTGACCTGCACGCAGGACAGATTCAGGGATTTTTCAATCTCCCAGTTGACAATATTTACGCAGCACCTGTTCTTCTTGATGAATTACGCCATCGTAAAGACGACATGGTTATGGTTTCCCCTGATGCAGGTGGAACCGAACGTGCCAGAGCTTATGCAAAACGCCTTAATGCCGGACTTGCAATTGTTGACAAACGTCGCGATGCACCTAATCAGGCTAAAGCAATGAACGTAATCGGAGAAGTTTCAGGAAAAACCTGTGTCGTTATGGATGACATGATCGACACAGCCGGAACCATATGTCAGGCTGCAAAAGTACTGATGGACCACGGCGCAAAGGAAGTAATCGCCTGCGCTACCCATCCTGTTCTTTCCGGTCCGGCAATCGACAGACTCTGTGCAGCACCTTTTTCCGAGGTGATTGTAACAAACACACTGCCTGTCCCAGAAGAGAAACTTAAATGCGGCAAGATTAAAGTACTGTCAGTAGCAGGACTCCTCGCCAAATGCATTCATAACGTTCACACCGAATCATCGGTCAGCGTTCTCTTCGTTTAAAAAGCCTATTCCCACCCTCTGCCGGTCTATTTTTGAGCGGCAGCTGGTTAACCAAAAGGAGATATAATGTCTGAAAAAGAAACTTTCGTAGCTGTAAAGCGCGAGAAAACTGGAACAAGTGCGAACCGTCAGCTCCGTAACACCGGAATGATTCCTGCAGTATTCTACTCTCAGGAAGGCGACAATATGGTTCTCGCTGTTAATGAAATTGATTTCACAAAGATGTACCGTAAAATCGGCACAACTAGTCTTTTCAATCTCGAAATAGACGGCAAAAAGCACGACACACTGATTTGGAAAGCACAGATGGACCCAGTTCGTCCTCGTATCAACCACGTTGACTTCCTCGGTGTGGCTGCTGACAAACCTTTGAAAATCAAAGTTCCTGTCAGCATGGAAGGACTTGCTCCGGGTGTAAAACTCGGTGGTTGCATGACTACGTATCGTGACAATCTTGAAGTCGCATGCACAGCTGCCAACATCCCTGCTAAGATTGTTATAAACATCGACGGCATGAATGTTAATGATACTGTTTTCGTTAGTGATGTTAAACTTGAAGATGGAGCATCCATCAACTTTACCAACGACTTCGCTCTTGTTCGTTGCGTAGCCGGCAGAAAAGTTGTCGATGAAGACGGAACTGCTGAAGAAGGCGCACCTAAAAAATAGTTTTTCCATATGTCGACTTATGAGGGCCCCGGAAATTCCGGGGCCTTTTCTATTTTCAGAACGATCAGTTTTTTTGCTCCTGCTTTTTTAAAGGATAAAACCAAATGGAATACAAAGCACTTATCGCAGGGCTTGGAAATCCAGGACTTGAATATGCCATGACCAGGCACAATGTTGGCTTTATGGCTGTTGATGCTCTGGCGGAAATGGCTGCATCCCGAAAAAGTATGCGTTTCAAAAATCTCGGTTCTTCGGGAAACTATGAACTTTTCAGCGTAAATATCGCAGGCAATAATATCCTTGTGACTAAGCCGTTGACATATATGAATCTCAGCGGAAATGCAGTTGCATCCATTTGCGGTAAATTTTCAATATCTATAAAAGATGTGATTGTTATTCATGACGAACTTGATCTTCCGCAAGGAAAAATGAAGTTTAAACGTGGTGGTGGAAATAACGGTCATAGAGGGTTGCAGTCCATTCAGGATGTAATGAAATCTCCCGACTTTCTTAGAATAAGAATAGGAGTCGGACGTCCTGAATTTTCATCACAGGTCAAAGACTACGTGCTTGAGCAGTTCAGCCAGAAAGAACTGAAACTTGTTCACCAGATGACCGATGCAGTAATCAAAGGGCTGGACTTGTTTTTCAGACGAGGTCAAGGACCTGCTACACAATTCATGCACACATTTGAGCCGGATGAAAGCTGAATCTGACAATAGACTCTTTCGCATATTTCAGTTACAGTAATCTTTCGAAAACATTCCCCAGATTAGACATACCTCAAAATCTGGGATCCAAAAGAAATGTAAAAAAGGACGGCACTGAACCTGTTATTCATCAGTACTGAAATGATTAAATGCGCCAAATTTAATCTGTAATTGCTGTAAACGACGACCTTAAAAGCATTTCTAACCATTTCTTTTGTAAGTCCAAGGAGCCATGAGTGTTCGAGTTAAGCCAGCTTGTAGTCTACCCCTCACAGGGAGTAGGCAAAGTAGAACGTATAGAAAGTCAGGAAATCAGTGGATCAACTGCCGAGTTCTACATTGTCCGCATCCTAAGCAACAATGTAACTCTCATGGTCCCGGTTTTTAATGCTCATAATGTTGGGCTCAGACCTGTCTGCAGTAATCAAGAAGGTCTTGGAATATATGAATGTCTTAAAGACAGATCTGATTTCACAGGTTACACCGGACAGAACTGGAACAGACGCTACAGAGAATACTCTGAAAAGCTCAAAAGCGGAGATCTTCAGGATGTCGCTTATGTTCTTAAAGAATTATTCCTGATCGGTCGCGATAAAGAACTGTCATTCGGAGAACGCAGACTTCTTGAGCAGGCTATGGGACTTGTTTCCATGGAACTGTCTTTTGCACTTGACCTTCCACAGGACAAAGTGAAAGAAGAAATTAATGCACTATTCAGTGATGTGTTGGAAAAACCAGAAGACAAAGAAAAAGACGACAAAAAAGACAAAGAAAAAGATAAAGAAGAATCCTAAAAAATACATCTAAACGACTTGTCATATTTGATTCTTTCAGTTATTGCCCTATGAGGTTGCAGTTTGCAGGATTGATGTCTTTACATCACACGATTTTTAAGCAAAAAACCACCCCTCACTTTAGGACACCCAATACACTCTGTTCTTCGATCATCAAAATAACTTTTAGCGAGTGCGTAATACATTTTAAACTGTATCGCACTCGTTAGACCATAATTATTAAATAAGTATTTTATTTATTTTTAACTTCTAACTCTCGGTTAACACAAGATATGGGCCAAGAACAAAAGACAAACAATCTGAATCTGACTGAATTAAAACAAAAGAACATGGCAGATCTTATGGATCTGGCTACTAAGTTCAAAGTTGAAAACCCCAGCGGTATGCGCAAGCAGGAATTGATTTTCGGCCTGCTACAAGGGTGCGCAGCTCAAAACGGACAAATCTACGGTGAAGGAGTTCTTGAAGTCCTCCCCGATGGATTCGGCTTCCTGCGTTCCCCAACGTACAGCTACATGCCCGGACCGGACGACATATACGTTTCTCCCTCTCAAATAAGGAGATTCGGTCTGAGAAAGGGTGACATTATTTCCGGCCAGATTCGTCCTCCCAAAGAGGGCGAAAGATACTTTGCCTTACTTCGAGTTAATGAAATAGGCTTAGAAGCGCCCGAACATTCCCGAAATCTTGTTCTCTTCGACAATCTCACGCCGATTTACCCAGACAGCCGTTTCAACATGGAAAACGGTCCAAAGAATTTCACTTCAAGAGTTATCGACATTCTGGCTCCGATAGGCCTTGGACAGCGTGCTTTGCTTGTTGCTCCTCCCCGCACAGGGAAGACTATGATGCTTCAGAATATCGCAAACTCCATCAATGCCAATCATCCTGATGTAGATCTTATCGTTCTTCTCATAGACGAACGTCCTGAAGAAGTTACCGACATGGCCAGAACTGTAAACGCTGAAGTTGTCAGCTCAACCTTTGATGAACCTCCGCAGCGTCATGTTCAGGTAACTGAAATGGTTCTCGAAAAGGCTAAACGTCTGGTTGAACGCAAAAGGGATGTTGTCATTCTTCTTGACTCAATCACTCGTCTGGGACGAGCCTACAACGCAGTAACTCCTTCTTCCGGCAGAGTTCTCTCCGGTGGCCTTGATGCAAATGCAATGCAACGTCCTAAAAGATTTTTCGGCGCAGCACGCAACATTGAGGAAGGCGGAAGTCTGACAATCATCGCAACAGCCCTGATTGATACAGGCTCGAGAATGGATGAAGTTATCTTTGAAGAATTCAAGGGAACCGGTAACATGGATCTCTATCTTGATCGCAAGCTTGCGGAAAAGAGAGTATACCCTGCCATTGATATCAACCGCTCCGGAACTCGCAAAGAAGAACTTCTCCTTCCACCTGAAGTTCTCAACAAGGTCTGGATTCTCAGAAAACTACTTGCTCCTATGAACTCCATTGACTCCATGGAATTCCTTCTTGATAAAATGAAGGGAACCAAAAAGAATGAAGACTTCTTTGAAATGATGGGAAAATAATTTTTTAAACATCATTCAATTATCAAAAATTAAGCCTCATGAGACATTCCTCATGAGGCTTTTTATTTTTTAGATAACTTTACAAGTCGTAAATCTATACTTACAGTTAGTAGTAATGACGAAAAACAGAGTAACTTTTCACCACATAGTATCAACCGCATTGATATTTATATTTTCGTTCATCTGGTTAACGCCTCAAGCTACAGCGTCCTCCATGTTCGGTGAGTTTACCGTGAAAGATGAAATTAAACTCGGCGGCGAGTTTAATAAAATGATTCACGAAAGAATGCCCATAGTTCTTGACCCCCAAATAACTGAATACGTTAGTAATCTAGTAGCCAGAATTGCCCACGAAATGCCACCTCAGCCTTTTCCTATAACCTCGGCAGTCATCAATAATAACGCTATGAATGCTTTTGCTGTTCCCGGCGGTTATATTTATATTTTCACGGGCTTAATTCTCAATCTTAAACATGAGTCTGAACTGGCCGCAGTTATAGGTCATGAGCTTGCTCACGTTTCTCTCAGACACGTTGCGAGACGCATGGAAAAAATGAAACTGGTTAATATTGCCAGTATGTTGGGAACACTTGCCGGAATGATGCTGGGCATATCAGGCGGAGACAACGCCGCCTCTATCGGGCAGGCAGTGGCGATGGGTTCTATAGCAGGCGCACAAACTGCCTACCTGAGTTACACGCAACAAAATGAAAGAGAAGCTGACCATCTCGGTATGAACTATCTTGTCGCATCCGGCTTTAATCCCGCCAGCATGGTGGATAGTTTTAAGCTTATGAAACAACGTCAGTGGTATGTGAGCAACAACAATATTCCTTCATACCTCTCCACTCATCCCGGTCTTGATGATCGTATTGACTACCTTAAACAACGTTTTGTCAGAATGCCTCCCGCTTTTTTTTCCCGAGTCAGCGACGATGTTGATTTTCATAAGATTCAGACACTGATAAGAGCTAGAAGAACAGACCCTAAAATAGCTCTGGCACACTACAATAATATTCCCGAGGCGGACCGAAACTGCCTTGATCAATTAGGGCTTGGAATAATTCTTTCTCGTATGGAACAGAATAAAAAAGCCGAAAAAGCCTTTATTAAAGCTAACAAAGATTGCCCGAACGACTCTCTGATCCTGCGTGAAATGGGCCGCTTTTACTTCACTACGGGTAAAATGGACAAAGCCTCTCCACTGCTCAGACAAGCGTATTTACAAGCACCGAATGATGCTCTGACGTTATTTTTCATCGCGAGAATTCAGGCGGAACGAAAAGATTATGTGCAGGCAATACCAACAATGCGTAGAGTGGCTGAAATGGTTCCCCGGGATCAGGAAATACACTACCATCTCGGACGGATGCTCGGAGAATCCGGTAATTACTTCGGAGCTCACAAACAGCTTGCTTACGCCGCATTATATGGAAGGAATATGAAACAAGCCTTGTTTCATTTAAAAAAAGCTGAAGGACTCGCTAAAACAAAAGCGCAAAAAGCACAGCTTGCAACACTGCAAAAAAGAGTTAACCCTGTCGCCGAAAACTGAAACAGTAATTATTAGCTCTGTCAGTTTTATATTTTAACTCATTATTTTAGTGAATTAACAAAATTTTAACCGCATTTTTTGCGATGAACGTTAACTTGAAGTATGCTTCTTTTTAATGTAGTTATCCCCTTTCTAAAATCTATCTCCAAAAAGTGAAGCGAAAATGATAATCGCCAGATCAATAAAAGAAATTAAAAAGCCTCAAAACGGATCATGTGTAACAATAGGTAATTTTGACGGAGTCCATAAAGGACACCAGAAACTTATCTGCAGCACATGCAGAAAAGCCAAAGCCAACGGCCTGGCGAGCGTTGTTGTAACCTTTGACCCGCACCCGCTCAGGGTATTGGTCAACAGTAAAACTCCGCCCTTCATAACCCTCACCAAACAGAAGCTGGAACTACTTGCTCTGCATGAGCCTGATATTATTATAGCTCTGAATTTTACGAAGGAGATGGCTTCCCTCTCCCCCGAAGAATTCATTAAGAAATATCTGGTTGATGGACTTTCCATGAAAGAAATGGTTGTCGGCTACGACTACGCTTTAGGTAAAGGTCGCTCCGGAAACTATGAAGTGCTGGTTGGACTTGGCCGTAAGTACGGTTACGGAATCGAAAGACTTGATCCTATCATTATAAATGATGCAGTGGTCAGCTCCTCACGAATCAGAGACCTGGTAAGCGAAGGAAACGTCTGGGATGTACGAGCGCTGCTTGGACGCTTCTATCAGGTCCGCGGTGAAGTAGTTCACGGCATGAACCGTGGAGGCCGCCTTCTTGGATTCCCCACAGCAAATATTAAACTCGAAGATGAGCTTTTCCCTAAATCAGGCGTTTACGCCATCAGGGTCGAAGTAGACGGTCTGGTCCGCCCGGGCGTTGCCAACATCGGGAAAAATCCGACCTTCGGCAACGAAGCACTATCTGTTGAAGCTCATATTTTCAATTTTTCCGATGACATCTACGGTAAAAATATCCGGGTCCACTTTATCCAGAGAATCCGTGCTGAACGTAAGTTCAACAACTTGGACGAACTAAAAGCCCGCATTACCAAAGATACAGAACTTGCTAAATCCATTCTCTCGTATCCGGAATCACAAGTCCGCCCGGGGCTGCACCTGACAGAATCAGGAACCGGAGCCTGTTAATGAGCCCCCTTCTCAACCTGCGTGTTTGGAAAGAAATTGCGCGATCATACAAAAATATCAGCTCATTCAGATGGCTTTTACTCGGTGTGCTGGTCGGATTACTTTCAGGTATTTTAGCTGTCGCTTTCTTTGCAGCCGTTGAATACGGAAAATTTATATTTTTACACCAACTGGCGGGTATGACCTTACCGGCCCCTGCTGGTGAAGAAATTTTCCACGGCCCTGCCGGTCAACTACGCCCATGGGTCATTCCTGTCTGCACAATGACAGTAGGATTAATCACAGGATGGCTGGTCAACAAGTATATCCCTGAAACAATCTCCGGCGGTACAGACGGTACTGACGCGACCATCAAATGCTTCCATCAGGGAAGCGGATTAATGCGTCCTATCGTTCCCATAATCAAAGGAATCACTTCGGTTTTCACAATTGCAACCGGTGGTAGTGCCGGACGCGAAGGACCTATCACCCAAATGGGTGCCGGTATCGGTTCATGGATCGCGCAAAAACTTAAACTCTCTGCCAAAGAACGCAGAATTCTACTGCTTGCAGGTGCTGCCGGAGGACTCGGAGCAATATTCCGCGCCCCCCTCGGAGGCGCATTAACCGCCGTAGAAGTTATATACCGCGAAGATTTTGAATCAGAAGCAATCCTGCCTTCCGTTCTTTCCTCTGTTGTTTCTTATTCGCTTTTCACTCTATTTTACGGTGCAGAACCTATTTTCGGAATTCCAAGATTTGTTTTTCATGACCCTCGTGAAATGATCTTCTATATAATTCTGGCTTTCGCGTGTACCTTTGCAGGCTGGATGTACATCCGCACATTCCGTTTCATTAAGTACTCAATTTTCTTTAAGATAAAAGACCGTCTCGGTCTCATGTGGGCAACAGGACTAGGCGGACTGATGATGGGACTGATGGGAATGTTTTTCCCGCAGCTTCTCTCAGGCGGTTACGGCTGGCTGGAAATGGCGATCATGGGGGAAATTCCCATTATGATGATGATCGCAATTATTCTGGGTAAAACAGTTGCAACATCCATGACCATCGGTTCAGGAATGAGCGGTGGCATGTTTGCCCCCGCACTCTTTGTAGGCGGCATGACAGGCGGGATTGTCGGACAGGTTGCCGGAAGATTTTATCCTGATATTGCCACACAGCCCGGTGGATATGTACTTGTAGGCATGGCGGCTTTTTTCGCAGGAGTAGCAAAGGCTCCAATCGGGCCGCTCATCATGGTCTGCGAGCTTACACAGGGTTACGGATTGCTCGCACCATTGATGCTGGCTTCTGCCCTCTGCATAGTACTGGGGCGCAATTCATCACTGTATGAGCATCAGGTTGATAACAAATTTGACTCCCCCGCTCATATTGAAGATTCAACGATTAATATCCTTGAACAGCTTCACGTTGATACCCACTTCAAACCGGGCAGAGTTACCACCCTTGAAGAGGGTACAACTCTGAAAGCTTTGAGAGACATTATCGCGAACACCAATGAATTGTACTTTCCTGTCAAAAATGACGAAGGCACAATTACAGGTATTCTGACCATTCAAAACGTCAGAAATCACCTCTTCAATCAGGATCTCTTCGACCTTATCCTTGCCAAGGATTTAGCAACAAAGCCTGCAACACTGAAAGAGGATGACGATTTATATACTGCGCTGTTGAAGTTTGTTGATACAGATTACGGACAAATTCCGGTTGTATCGGAAGATGACCCGAATAATATTATAGGTCTCATCAATCGTGAGAATGTATTTAGAGCTTACGCAAAGGCAATTAAAGAACTCCACGAAGATTAGCCTGAATCAGATACGATAATTTAAAAGCCTCTTGAGGTTTCGTGCTTCAAGAGGCTTTTTTGCACCCCACCCCCCTTGCCATCCCACTAAGCGGTCTTATCATCTGGTAATTCAAACAAAATCCAAACCGAATCCACGTTTAGCGGGAATCGGAAAGATATTTCACGTTCGACAAGTATTGAAATTCAATCTTCATATTGAAAACGAATAATCATAGCAGAATCAGGAGATGAACATGGAACTCAGAGGAACGACCATTCTGGCCGTTAAAGATGATAAAGGTTCAGCCATGGCCGGTGACGGTCAGGTAACTTTGGGCCAGGCCATTGTGATGAAACATTCCGCAATCAAAGTCAGAACCTTGTATAATGATAAAGTTCTTGCAGGATTCGCAGGCGCAACTGCTGATGCTTTCACCCTGTTTGAAAGATTTGAAAAAAAACTCGAAGCTCACGCGGGTAATCTTGTCCGCAGTGCTGTAGAGCTTGCTACTGACTGGCGTAAAGATAAATATCTTCGCAAACTGGAAGCTATGATTCTCGTCGCCGACGCGGACCACATTCTTATTATCAGTGGTAACGGAGATGTCATCGAACCGGACGACGGCCTTGCTGCTATCGGTTCAGGCGGTCCATACGCTCTTTCCGCAGCACGGGCATTATCCCGCCACACAGATCTTTCAGCCGTTGAAATTGCAGAAAAAGCAATGGAAGTTGCAAGCGAAATCTGTGTTTACACCAATGATCACTTTGTTATCAAAACCCTCGAAAAATAATTTCACGCAAAGGTCTTCAAATGAGTAATCTTACACCTAGAGAAATCGTATCGGAGCTGGACAAATTCATCATCGGTCAGGCGGACGCAAAGCGCATGGTCGCCATTGCAATGCGTAACCGCTGGCGCAGACAGCAGCTTCCCGCAGAACTGCGTGATGAAGTTTCCCCAAAAAATATTATCATGATGGGCCCTACCGGAGTTGGTAAAACCGAAATTGCACGCAGACTTGCAAAGCTTTCCGGTTGTCCCTTCTTTAAAGTGGAAGCCACAAAATTTACCGAAGTGGGATATGTAGGCCGTGATGTTGAATCAATGGTCCGTGACCTCATGGAAATCGGCATAACTCTTGTCCGCAAAGAAGAACTTGAAAAAGTCAAAGTCAAAGCTGAAAAGAATGCTGAAGACTGCCTTTTAGACATCCTTCTTCCTTCATCCAAACCTCAGAACTCCAGCATGGGTTTCTTTAACAATTCCAACGAAGCAATCCCCCTAGCCGAAGAAAATCCTTCTGAGGATAAAAGCTCCACACGCGACAAATTCCGCAAAATGTGGCGTGACGGCAAACTTGATGATCGCGAAGTTGAAATAGAAGTTACCGTTCAAGGCGGAACCGGCGTTGAAATCATGTCTGTGCCCGGCATGGAAGACATGGGAATGCAGGTCAACGACATGATCGGCAAAATGTTTCCCAACAAGAAAAAAACACGCAAAGTCAATATTCGCGAAGCATACGAACTTCTTATTCAGGAAGAATCAGACAAACTTATCGACATGGATAATGTTACCGAAATTGCCCGTGAACGTGTTGAACAAACAGGTATCCTCTTTCTTGATGAAATCGATAAAATTGCAGGACGCCACGAAACAGGCGGTTCCACTGACGTTTCCCGTGAAGGCGTTCAGCGCGACCTGCTTCCAATCGTTGAAGGATGCGTGGTTAACACCAAATACGGCATGGTTAAAACGGATCACATCCTTTTCATCTCAGCCGGAGCATTCCATTTCTCAAAGCCTTCCGATCTGATTCCGGAACTGCAAGGCCGTTTCCCGCTACGGGTAGAACTTTCTGCCCTCGGGAAAGATGAATTTTATAGAATTCTCACAGAGCCTCAAAATGCGCTCACAGTTCAGTATAAAGCTTTGCTTGAAACAGAAAAGGTCACCATTGATTACAGTAAAGAGGCTCTTGAAGAAGTTGCTGCTACCGCTCAAAAAATCAATGAAGACACCGAGAACATCGGTGCCAGAAGGCTTTACACAATTATGGAAAAGATTCTCGCAGAGCTGTCATTTGAGGCTCCGGACAGATCCGGTGACACCATACTGATAGACAAAGACTACGTTAAAGATAAACTGAAAGATGTAATTGAAGACAGAGATCTCTCCCGTTACATTTTGTAGTTAAACCTTTACATATAAAAAAAAATCAATAAAACTGGGTTCTTATCATTAGAGCCCATTTTTATTTTAATTTTTAAAATTGTTACACAAACGAAACTGTGTTACGGGTGATAAATGTTTTAATTGCAGCATCATAACAAACACCAAAACAAACTTTTTCTGTTGCAATCCAAGGAACACTATGAACCAGATGAGTACAGTGGACGATAAAAATTTCGCCTTGCCAAAAATTCGCGGAACTTTTTCCGCAAGAATTATACAAGAAATCGGCACAGGGTCTACAAAACGAAAAGTCGTCCAGTCGTTCCTCTATTATGGTGAAGAAAACGATAACAGCGAGATCATTCTCCGACCGCTGAACGACAGCCATATACCTTCTGGACCTGAACAAATTATAAGCAAAGATGAGCTACTGGAGTCTTTTACTCCTGAAGTAGAACTTTATACCAATTCAGTTTTTCCGGCCATGAAAGAGCTCGGCAAAACGCTTGCCAAAGCTGACCGACAACGGCAACTCGGCAATATTTTCACAGCAGAAATGGAATATAATAAAGCCCTTAATATTGATGAAAATAATATCCGGGCCAATTTCGGAATTGGCTTATGCTACCTTGAACGCAATGAGGAAGCCAAAGCTTTGGATATTTTTAATCGGCTGATATCTCTTGATGCTGCTTTTGGAAAAGAACATAAACATCTCTTTAATGATTTCGGAATTTCTCTCAGAAAAAACAAAATGTTCAGTGAAGCTATAGAGTTTTACTCCAGAGCGCTAAACTTCAGTTCTGATGATGAAAACCTTTTTTTCAATATTGCCCGTTCATTTTGCGAACTCGGTAAGATAAAAGAATCACGTGAATATCTGGAGAAATGCCTTGCCATCAACCCTGACTTTACCCCGGGCAAGAAGCTAAGTGCATTCTTAAATAAAAAATAGTTCCTTAACGACTGTTTTTCACCTATCTGTATGGATTTTTTTGCCTACCTTTCTCTACCCACATCTCTCATAACATCCTGATTTAGCTACACTTCAACATTAGGCACACACCTTGCTTATCAATAACTAACCGGAGATATTTTCCGGCAATAAGGCAAACGGGTGCGTGCGGAGTCAACATAGCCGCATCCTGCAAGGAGTTTTCTAATGGGTTTCAGCGCAATGTACACAGGAGCTTCCGGGATCAAGGCTCACAGCATGCTGCTCCAGCAGGCGGGTAGTAACCTTGCTAACGTAAACACTACTGCCTACAAAAGCGGTAATACTTTTCTTGAAAACCTTCAAAGTCAGACAGCTACCGGGACAATCTCAGGTGTTGTTGCGGGCGGCAGCTCCAATACAGCCGGACAGATCGGTATGGGGGTCCGCGTTTCTTCAACCCGAATAAATTTTGCGGAAGGATCTTTTGAAAGATCTTCCTCCAGCACTGACCTTGCAATTGGTGGACAGGGATTTTTCAGAGTTGCGGAACAAGATAGCGGACTCAGTCATTATACTCGTGCCGGTAATTTTCACTTTGATAAAAATGGACTTCTTGTAGACCCACATGCCAATGCGCTTCAAGGCTACGCTATAGACAGCGATGGAACGATAGGAACAACCTCCGTAAACGTTGCTTTACCTATGAAAGAAGAAAAAAACGCTTCCGGTGAGACAATCTTGGTTGTAAAATCTGACCCTAAAGCCACTTCCGATATTTCAATTAAAACAAACCTAGACTCAGGCGCCATCGATAACAGCCAAAACCCCGCTGCGCCCTTCTTTTCGTTGCTTAACGACTGGGACGGAACAAAAGAAATGCCTCTTGCAGCCGATAAATTTGCCTACCACTCTGCAATTCAAATATTCGACGAGAACGGTAATAAAGTAAATCTGACTGTATACTATGACAAAGTAACCCCTTCTGAAGGTGGCCCGTCTGATAAAGAATACTGGGAATATATCGTTACAGTTCCTCCGGAAAGTGACGGTAGAACTTCCACAGCAACAACTTCCTCTGCCGGCCTTCTCATGACCGGAACACTTACATTTGCGGGAGACGGAACTCTGCTGAATCAAACAGCATACAGTCTGAGCAGTAATGCTGCCGGAAACCCGAAAGACTTAAATAACTGGACTCTGACAAACTTTAATACAGACGGGGAACCAACTTTATCTACGACTCTTAAAGGAGCTGCGGGTGAAGCAAGTGTTCAGAAGCTCTCAATAGATTTAGGAGTTAAGTCAGCTTCAGGTTCATGGAATACTCCCGGAGCTTCTGCTGCAGATGTCGGAAGCAACGCGTCTGGTCTGCCAATAATGGAAAAAGGCACTATTGATGCTCTGAGCACTACGAATTACTATGGATCATCCTCTACAATCAGCCAGTCACAGGATGGTTTTGGTGAAGGATATCTGCAAAATGTGTCTGTAAATTCTGAAGGAATCTTATCCGGTAAGTTCTCAAACGGGCTTAGCACAGACCTGTATAAGATCAATTTATACAATTTTAAGAGCGAATACGGACTGAGGCGTGAAGGTTCAAACTATTTCGGCGCAACCGATGCTTCAGGAGCCGCAATTGAAGGTGTCGCGCAAAAGAAGGGTCTGGGTTCAATTCTCGGTAGTAATCTCGAAACTTCAAACGTTGATCTTGCAAGGGAATTCGGGTCCATGATTCTTACGCAAAGAGGTTATCAGGCTAACTCTAAAGTTATTACGACTCAGGATCAGCTTATAAACACCACACTGGGTGTTAAAAAATAATTACAAAACATAATCTGAAACAAACAGAAAAACCCTGCAAATAATATGATTTGCAGGGTTTTTTTTACAGACTAAATCGAATTTGATCAGACGTGAAGAATCATCATTTAAGTTTCGCTGCTAAGAGAAGCAGATGACCGCGTTCTTCATCAATACATTCCTCAACAAACTGCTGCTCCGACTCAGGAACCATTTTTTTAAGCTCATTATAAAGCAGAATGGTATCCTTTTCAAAGCGCATAGCAATTCTTATCGCATCTTCAAAACTAAAATCACCAGACTTAAACGCAGCAGTATAATCAAAATTGAAGACATCATGCGAGTCAATCAAAGCCATTACATACTGAGTATATTCTTCAAAGTCGCTTCCAGGAGGAATTTCAATGTGTCCTAACCTATCTCGCATCCCTCTGAAAAAGAGCTCATGTCGGGATTCTTCCTCAGCAAAAAAATCAAAAAACTCTTTTGCTGCAGGATCTTCAGCTTCATCAGCCGCAAGCAGATAAAACGCCTGTCCTTTCTGCTCAATGCGCATAGCCAGTTCAACAACTTCACTGGCAGTAAAAAAAGCTACCATTTCAACCCCTTATGGAATTAAATTTATTTAAATCATATCATACTAGACGCGTTTTTAATAAGCACTACTATAACACCCTATGTATATGATTAATTAATATGAAGCACCCTTGCGAAAAGCGCAACCCAAAACAACAAACCATGTTTACTTTTTTGATAGACAGGCTACAAAAAAGATAAAACTTATTTTCTTATAAGTTAAAGTTCAGGTATAGTCAGTCAGAAATGGATAGCCTTTTATAATTGTATTTTCTATAAAAACAGAACTAATCTAAGTCAGATCAGCATACGCTTAATAATATTGAATGCGCAACGTGGAGGTTTTTATGACTGAGGACACTACCAACGATCCTACACTACAGCTCTTTGTTGAACAATCTCTCGAAAAACTTGATCAGATTGAAACAGAACTTATCAAACTGGAAAAAACCAACTCTCCCGCAGGCTCCTCTGTTGCCCACATTTACGCCATAACTCTCTCTTTAAAAGAAAGTGCAGCACTGCTTGAACTTAGCAATATAAGCCTCATTGCAAGTAAGATCGGATCTGTTCTTGACCGTATTTTCAAAAACGAAATACCCTTCACCACTGAATTACTTAACATCATTATTGATATATTCGACAAACTTAATGAACTGGTCAGCAATGCAACGCTTAGTTCCGACTATGACGTCCGATTCATAACAATTCCGTTGGAAGAAGCTGTAAAAACTGCAATCGCTACAGCATCAGGATCAACAACAGCAACAACAAAAAACCCCACACCTGTCGCAAAAGAAGCCCTTGATGTTGAAGCGGATGAAATAGAAACATCCTACGTAGCTCCACCGAGTCACGCTAAATCAACACACATTTCAGCCGGTGATTTCAGAAAAAAATTCGGTATAAAAAAAGAAATTGATCTTTCAACCCATGCCAACCCGCTAGGAGTCTCAAAGGCTGTTTCAAATACAATCGTGAGTATGGCTAATAATTGCTGCGCTTTTGATAATGATATGTCTGACAACCTTAAATTCGGACTGGCAAAACGACATGATCTATCCGAGGATCAAATCATTGTCGCGAACGGAGCCGTTGAAATCCTCGACCTGACTCTTCGTCTATCGATCACTCCGGGCATTGACCATGTGCTCAGCTATGAGTTCGGTCTACCTGAGTATAGCAGAGTAGCAGCCCTTTGCGGAGTAGAACTGCTTCGCCTGCCGAGATCCCGCAACTTTTCACCACCGCTTGACCAGCTCGTTAATACTGCAAACGAAAACACTGCCGCAGTAATCATAACGAATCCCGATATGCCTTCCGGCTACGGACTTCCAGCAGAAGAACTGGCAACCATGGCCACTCTTCTTCCTAAACGTACATTGCTTATAATTGACGAAAGAGCCGTTGAATTTGCTTGGCCTGAAGACGACTATTCCATGTTGCAATTCCTTGATAAAATACCAAATCTTGTTATTCTACGCAGCTTTTCGTGGTCTTTCGGCATGCAAGGAGTGAGACTAGGTTACGCATTGATGAATGCAAAACGCGCCCAGCACCTTGAAGATTCAAGACTTCCGCAACCTATAAGCCCACTGAACCTTGGAGCAGGTATTGCTGCTCTCAACCATAATGAATTTTACTATTCAACCATAGCTTTGATAATAAGAGGTAGAGAACGCATACAAAACGGACTGAAAGAACTGGGATGCTCTGTCTACCATAGTCAAAGCAACTTTGTAATGTTCAGCGGACCGATTCCGGCAAAATCACTGCATGACAAAATGCTGGATCATGGTTTCAAACTTAAGCTTCTAGACGAATTCGGTCTTAATGATCTTCTTACTGTTTCAATCGGTAATAACTCCCGCAATCGTATGTTCCTTGCGGCAATGCAAAACATCCTATCTGAATAAAGGAGACTCTAAATGAACAGAACAATCCTCATTATAGGAATATTAACTTTACTATCCGGGTGTTCCGTCCATGTTCCCACAGTGCCCGAAATAAATTCATACTGTAGTTCTTTCTCTACTGAATCGAACTGCGACATGCAGGGAAATCTTTGCGAAAAGTACTCAGAAGTACTTCTAAAGCCATACTCTTCCGCAGCAGAATGCAGAAAAAGTTGTGAGAATGTTCAAATGAAATCGGCAAATCAGATGGGCCTCCAGAACTGCCTCCCGATATTTGATGCCGTCGGTGGCAAATGCACTGAGTACTGTGACGGAAATTATGAATAGACACGTGCAATAAAAGACTCCCTTGAACTCAACGGCTTGCAAGTAACAGCACACTGTCGTAACAATGACTTTATTTTTACGGCAGCTTCTCGCAATGAACGGACAAAAATTTGTCACTCTTAGCGCACGCTAAAAACATCACACTCAAAGGGATAGTCGCACCATGCTGAAACGGTTAACAGTAGGCCAAAAAATATTCAGTAGTTTTATTATTGTAGCCATCTTGTTCGGAGTCGTAAGCCTGGAATCGCTCATGGCCCTGAACAATTCATCCGAAGGATTCACCACCTATCGAGATTTTGCACGGGAATCTAATTTGATAGGCCAAATCCAGGTCAACCTGCTTGAAGGTGAAACTTATGTTAAAGATTACATCATAACAGGCGATGATAGATATAAAGTAAAACATGATGCAAGCATGAAAAAAATGCTTCAGTTGATCGCTACCGCAGAAAAAAGTTTTTTAAATAAAGAAAGACTCTCTTTGGTTGCCGAAGTCCGACATAGAATTAATTTATATGAAAAAAGCTTCTCTGAAGTTGCAAAGACGCAGGCACTTCGCACAACCTTAGCGAATGATGTTTTGATCTCTAAAGGGGATCTTATGGAACAAACCTTTGAACAAATCATCGACAGTCTGGGTAAATCAGAAAAACAATCACAAGCTCTCTACTGGTGTGCTAAAGGAGTCAGACATCTGGTTCTCGGTCGACTTTACACCGCTAAATTCATAGATGACAGCGACAACGAAAAGATAAAAAGAGCTCTTGAAGAAATGAACAAGCTGGATCTCGTAACAACCAAACTTGCACAGATTTTAAAAAATAATGACCGCGAGCAACTGGACAAAATAATTCAGGCAAGAACTGACTATGTTCAAACATTAATGAAGTTTACAACTATTACCGAAAAAAGAAACGACTTGATCAGTTCAGAAATTGATGTTCTGGGGCCCCAAATGACACAGGCGATCAAACAAGCCAAGAATTCCGTAGTTGCGGATCAAAATGAGCTGGGACCAAAACTTCAAGCCCGCAACAATCGCGCAATTACGAATGTATACATCTTTGGATTATGTGCAATTATTCTGGGTGGCATCGCAGCCATCATAATCGGAAGAAACATAACTCTACCTCTCAAAAAAGTTGTTGAAGCTGCGTATAGAATTGCTGATGGAAACATGCCGGAAGGACTTGAAGAAACCGACAGAAAAGATGAATTAGGTTCACTGGCAATTGCTTTTAATAAAATGACTACTTCACTGAATGTAATGGCGAGCGCAATGGAAAGAGTTGCCGATTCAGACTTAACAGTAAAAGTAGAGCCTCGATCAGAAAATGACACTATCGGAAAAGCTCTTGCCCGCATGGTAGAGAATTTAAAAGACGATAACAAAAAAATTCACGATACGGTCAGCATTTTATCTTCCTCCCTCAGCCAGATTTCAGCTGCTTCAGCAGAGCTGACAGCAAGCGCCGCCGAAACAGCAAGCGCTGTAACTGAAACAAACGCCACGGTTGAAGAAGTTAAACAAACAGCGCACCTGTCAAATGAGAAATCCAGACAGGTCGCAGAAGTCGCCCGCAAGGCCGTCCGAACTTCTCAGCAGGGACAAAAAGCGTCTGAAGATGCGGCATCAGGAATGATGAACATAAAGCTTCAAATGGATACAATTGCCACAAGTATCGTCAAACTTGCTGAACAGTCCCAGCACATCGGGGACATTATTTATGTAGTTAACGACCTTGCAGACCAGTCAAATATTCTCGCGGTAAATGCTTCTATTGAGGCATCTAAAGCCGGAGAAGAGGGAAGAGGTTTCACAATCGTTGCCCGGGAAATCAGAAACCTCTCTGATCAATCAAAGCAGTCCGTAGCTCAAATTCAGTCCATACTTGCCGACATTCAGAAGGCGACCAGTTCTGCCGTAATGATTACCGAAGAAGGCGGAAAAGCTGTTGAGTCCGGAGCAACTCTGTCCTCTCAGACGGGTGAATCCATCCTTAGTCTCAGCACGGTTATCAATCAGTCTGCTCAGTCATCTGCGCAGATTGCCGCATCCAGTCAGGAACAGTTAGCAGGACTTGATCAAGTCGCAGTAGCCCTCGGCAGTATTAAGCAGGCTGGTGAGCAAAACCTCGAAAGCTCCAGACAATTAGAAATTGCCGTAAAGGATCTTGATATACAGGCAAAATCACTACAAACCATGATGGATCGCTACAAACATTAATTAATTGATCAGACAATCGACAAAATCCGCAAATTGTAAAGTCCGGCAGGCGTTAGCCTGTCGGACTTTTTTTACGTAGTTCAATAGATTTATCTCTTTTTTCAGCAGTTTTAACCCCTTTTTTTTACAATATCGAAAGATAAAGCGCTTATTTTCATCAATAGGTAAATCCTCTAAGAATAACCACCTAAAAGACAGACATCACCAACAGTCCACTTCCACACTAATACTCTGTATTAACAAGTGCTTAAACAACTTCACACTGCTTATTTAGACATTCAGAACAGTCACTGCACGTATATTTAGAATAAAACAAGCCCACTTTTCTACCATCATAAAAGACTGTAATAATAGAAAATAAATATAAATGTCACTTTTTTTTCAAAAATGTCTTTTTAAAAACATATATTTACGATAATTTTCAGCATTCAGTGATGATTTTAGTGTTTTTATACAAATTTCAGGAGGAAAGAATGAGTAAAATGATTTTAAGAACTGTTATGGCTGTCATGGTGATGTCCCTTGCGTTCGTCATGCTGACAGGTTGTTCTAAAGAAGAAGAGAAAATTAAAATCGGCTTTAACATCCCCCTTACAGGAGATATTCCTAAAGTTGGTGAAGCTTCAAAAAATGCGGCTGAAATGCTCAAGGAAGATATCAACAGTCAGGGTGGCCTTGAAGTCGGCGGCAAAAAAATTCCTCTCGAATTTTATTATGAAGACAACGAATCCAAAGCCGAATCAGCTGTTAACGTGGCTCTGAAGCTTATCGAACAGAACGGAGTTGTTGCAATCATAGGTCCTAACTCCTCCAAACAGGCTGTTCCTGCCGGCGGAACCTGTAATGACAACCGCACTCCTATGGTTTCTCCATGGTCCACCAACCCTGACACCACCAAAAACCGCCCTTGGGTTTTCCGCGCAGCATTCCTTGATCCTTTCCAGGGTCCAGTTGCTGTAAACTTCGCAGCTAAGCAGTTCAAAGCAAAAACAGCTGCGGTTCTTTTTGATATTTCCAACGACTATTCAAAAGGTCTTGCTGAAATCTTCAAAGATATATGGGAAAAGAAAAATGGTGCGGACTCCGTTGTTGCTTTTGTATCTCACGGTACAAAAGATCAGGACTTCTCAGCTCAGCTGACCAAAATCATCAACTCCAACCCTGACTTCATCTTTGTTCCAGACAACTACAATCAGGTCGCTCTGATCATCAAACAGGCTCACGATCTAGGTTGGACCGGTCCTTTCATGGGGTCTGACGCATGGGGTTCATCTGAACTCATGACTCTTTGCGGCAAAGACTGCATAGGCCAGTTCTTCTCCACTCACTACGCCGCAGCAGGCGCAAAGGGTGCGACTAAAGAATTCATCGATCGCTACAGTGCAAAATTCGGTGAAACTCCTGATGACGTAGCAGCTCTCACATGGGACGCAACTCGTCTCGTCCTTCAAGCAATTCAGGATGCTGGTTCCTTCAACTCTGACGTTAAAGCAGAACGCAAAGCTATCCGCGATGCTCTCAGCAGCGTAAAAGAATTCGCAGGAATCACAGGCTCCATGAAGTTCGACGAACAGGGTGATCCTATCAAATGTGCGGTTGTTGTTCGCATCGATGAAAACGGTCAGTTCGTATTCGCTGAATCCGTCTGCCCATAAAGTTAAGCCTTAAAAGTCAAACGGCAGAAGAAAATAATCTTCTGTCGTTTGATTTTTTTCAGAATATTCCTCGACGAACCATGCCATTTCAGTATAAGTACAGTTTCGCAACTAATGCTCCCGTTTGAAGCTCCTGCTTAATACGGTGTGTTTTTAATCAAAAAGTTCACCGACCGAGCTTTTAAATAAGAAGAGGAATGACCGACTGTGGATATCCTCATCCAGAACCTGCTTAATGCGTTGCAATGGGGAAGTTTTTACGCCCTGATTGCTCTCGGATACACACTTGTTTACGGTGTCCTGCTCCTCATCAACTTTGCCCACGGTGACGTTTTCATGGTGGGAGCGTACGTAGCATTTTTCGTAGCAACTTTTTTTCTGGGAATTGTCGACCTCAGCCCAGGGCTAACTCTAGCTTTAACTGTACCGCTGACCATGCTTTTAACAGCTGGTGTCGGTGTTACACTTGAGCGTGTTGCCTATCGCCCCCTTCGCAGAAAAGGGGCACATAGACTATATGTGGTAATCACCGCTTTGATGTGTGGTCTGATGCTTGAGAACAGCAACCTCGCTCTACTTGGAGCAAGCCGCAAAAAATTCCCTGAACTATTGGACAAGGTGATTTACACTTGGGGCAATGTTTCTGTCACTAACCTAAAACTTATCGTAATTTTAACCGCTATCGCAGTATTTATCCTTCTTGAGTTCATTGTTACCCGCACCAAAATCGGGATGGCAATGCGCGGAATTTCATATGATAAGTTCGCAATCCCGCTCATGGGTATTCCCATCGATAACGTAATCGTTTTCACCTTTGTTCTTGGATCAGGAATGGCAGGTTTGGCAGGGCTTCTATTTGCCATGTCTTATCCAATTCTCGAACCGTACATGGGTGCTCTTATCGGTTGGAAAGCATTTATTGCTGCCGTGGTCGGAGGAATCGGAGACATTCGCGGAGCGTTTTTGGGGGGATTCTTACTTGGATTTATCGAAGTAGGTGTTGTAGCTATTTTCCCTTCCACTTACAGAGACCTTTTCGCATTCTCAATTCTACTGATGATTCTCTGGATAAAACCAACGGGAATCTTCGGTGTTGCCAAGACAACCAAGATTTAGAGTATTGGAATAGAAATAATGCAAAAGTACAGTTTCAATTTCGGAATATGGGGAATGGCCCTCATCATAATTGCTCTTTCCCAATTCGGAGCACTGGACCTTTATATTCAGTCGGTGATTATGTTCATCGGTATCAATATAATACTGTCCTCCAGTCTTAACGTGGTTAACGGATACATGGGAGAATTCTCCTGTGGGCATGCTGGATTCATGTGTGTAGGCGCATACGTTTCCTCCATCCTCAGTGTTATATTCTTTTCCCAGAATGCAATCTTCGGAGCACCTATTCTGCCTCCGGAATTTGCTATTATCGGTTTCCCGATCGTTGTAATCATTTCAGGACTCGTAGCTGGAGTTACAGGCCTGATTGTTGCGATTCCATCGTTTAAGACACGCGGTGACTACCTCGCTATCATTACAATTGCGGCTAACTACATGGTTATTTCCGCAATCGAAAATGTTGA
Organism: Maridesulfovibrio ferrireducens; assembly: GCF_016342405.1. Taxonomy (NCBI): domain Bacteria; kingdom Pseudomonadati; phylum Thermodesulfobacteriota; class Desulfovibrionia; order Desulfovibrionales; family Desulfovibrionaceae; genus Maridesulfovibrio; species Maridesulfovibrio ferrireducens. The sequence goes on from NZ_JAEINN010000013.1 coordinate 141,653, forward strand.
TGTAATCGGTGGTTCTCGCGGGTTCATGGGGATGAAACGGGTAGTCAATGCAATGACTGACGTTATAGATCTTCCATGGATGATGATCTGGGTTATACTGGGAACTTACATGAGTATCTGGATGATTCGCAGATTTGTTTCTTCAACCTACGGAAAAGGCATTATGGCTGTATCCCAGGATGAAGTTGCAGCTGAAATCATGAGTGTTAATACCAACAAGATGAAAATGGCAGCATTCATGCTTTCATCCGGTCTTGCCGGTATAGCAGGCGCTCTTTTTGCTCATGTTCTTGGATACGTTAACCCGCAATCTTTCAATATTATGAAATCTACTGAGTGTCTGGTTATGGTATATCTCGGCGGAATGGGATCCCTCGGCGGATCTGTTCTTTCTGCGATTCTCTTTACCGTAATGCTTGAACTGCTAAGGTTCATCATTCCGGCAATCGATACCGGCCTGCACATTATAAATGTTCTTCCAGACTCATACCACTTAAGTCAGGTATGGAAGTGGGTATTAATCCCGCTGACTCTGATTCTGCTCATGCAGTTCAGGCCGGAAGGACTTATGGGTAACAAAGAACTGCCCAAGCTGTTCCCGGGGCTGAAAAAATTCTACAAATTTAAGTAGATAATATCATACACCCCGCGAAACGGAGATTATATGTCACTTTTAAGCATAGATGGACTCACACAAAGATTCGGAGGGCTGCAAGCCGTATCCGATTTTAATATCGAGCTTGAAGAAGGTTCACTGACCAGCCTTATCGGTCCTAACGGTGCAGGCAAAACGACCATTTTCAACCTTATCTCAGGATTTTATCAGCCGACTGAAGGCGTTATCACCTTCAAAGGAACACCGACGAGCAAGATGAAGCCTCATCAGGTAACATCACTTGGCGTTGCCCGTACATTTCAGAATATCCGCCTCTGGCACGATATGACTGTAATGGATAACATCCGCATCGCTCAGCATTACCGTATGGGTTATGGAATCCTCGATGCCATTATGCGGACCAAAAATTACTACCTCAGAGAAAAAGAAATCGAGAGGATTTCAACCGAACTTCTCGAATTTATGGATCTTAGAGAATATGCAGAAGAACTCCCGACCAACCTCCCCTACGGACTGCAACGCAGGGTTGAGATTGCACGGGCAATGTCCATTCAGCCTTCACTGCTGCTTCTTGATGAACCGGCGGCGGGACTAAACTCCTCCGACGTTGATGGACTGATCACGCTCATCAAATGGATTCACGACGAATTCGACATTACAATTCTGATGATTGAACATCAGATGAAAGTTGTTATGTCCCTCTGTTCATGGATTAAATGTATTGATTTCGGTACAACCATTGACGAAGGAACCCCCGAACACATTCAGTCCAGCTCGACTGTAATTAAAGCATATCTGGGAGATGATTCAATTTGAATACTCTACTTGAAGTCAAAGATCTCCGCGTTAAATACGGTAACATTGAGGCGCTTCACGGCATCTCTTTTAATGTTAACGAAGGTGAAATTGTTACTCTTATCGGCGCTAACGGTGCGGGTAAGACAACCACACTGCTATCAGTAAGCCGCCTTCCACCGCCGGAAGCGCCAAAAGTAATCAGTGGTGAAATTTCATGGAAAGGGAAATCCATACTGGATGTTCCTCCTCATAATATCATCTCAGACCTGCATATAGCTCTGGTTCCCGAGGGACGGCATATTTTCGGCAACCTGACAGTTGAAGAAAATCTTAAGCTCGCGACATATGCACGCAAGGACTCCGCAAAAGACATTTCCGGAGATTACGACAGAGTTTTTGCCCTGTTTCCACGCCTTGCTGAACGCAGAAAACAGCGCAGTGAATCTCTTTCCGGCGGCGAACAGCAAATGCTGGCAGTCGGCCGGGCCTTGATGTCTAAATGTACGTTCATCATGCTCGACGAACCTTCAATGGGCCTTGCTCCGCTTCTTATGTACGATATGTTCCGCACCCTTAAGATGCTCAATCAGGAAGGGCTTACCATCTTGCTCATTGAGCAAAACGCTCACCTTGCGCTTAAATTTGCGCACAGAGGATATGTTCTCGATACAGGTGAAATTGTCGCTCAAGGCAGTTCCGCAGAGCTGATGGAAAATCCTGAAGTGAAAAAAGCCTACTTAGGCGGCTAAACCAAACCATTTATAAAAGTAAAAGGGTCAGAGATAATCTCCGACCCTTTTTTTATTTCTTGCGTCCGCCAACTTTGACTAATTCTCCGGGCGGTCCAAGTTGAATATCATAAATTATCGCAGCCCCTCTGATAAGCAACGTTCCTAAAAATCCGACAGCCATCGCGATTTCCGGAAGCACAGATAACTTTACAAGTCCTACATTTATAAAAGCTCCTGCCAAAGCAGCCACGGCGTAAAGTTCCCCACATAGAATCATAGGCCGTGTGTCGGTCAGAACATCACGGATAACACCACCACCGGTTGCGGTCATTACGCCCATAAAGACGGCTACTTCCCACGGCACACCCCATTGCATGGCAACACTGCTTCCAGTAACAGTGAACGCGCTAAGGCCTAGAGCATCAAACCATGTGGTAGCGTTATACCTGTTTGAAATACGGAATACCCAGAAATAGGTACAGAGTGCTGCGGTAATGCAAAGTAACAACTCCAGAGAATCCCTTGTCCACCAAACAGGACGGCCGAGCAAAAGATCACGAAGTGTACCTCCGCCTAGTCCTGTAACGACTCCGACAAGTACATAACCGACAATGTCCATCTTACGTTTCCCTGCGGCAAGCGCTCCACTGACAGAAAAAACGACATCACCGAAATACATAAAGCCGTGGATCACGCTTTGAATCATTTCTCCGTTGACAACTGACATTAAAATTCCTTTTAAAATATAATTATCCAGAAAAAATCATTCTGAAATGCTTACTTTAAATCGCAACTAAAATCTTTTCAGTAACAAAAACGAACGGACCGGATATTAATTACCGGACAGATTGTAAAGCTATATATTCAATCATATTACATTAAATTAAATATGCAGCAATAAACAGAGATTACTCCATTACGAATTGTACAAATACAATACTTGCCTGTACGGCTCTCAACTGCTAAAAAGGCCACCTCCTTAACGGGATAAAATCTACATAAATCGAGATAAAATATGACTTCATCAAGAGCATCCACAGCATACCTTACAGTTTCATGTAAGGACAGACCGGGCATTGTTGCCGCTGTTTCCGGCTTCCTTTTCTCTAAAAATGCAAACATAATCCACTCCGATCAACATTCAAGTGACCCCGTGGGCGGACGCTTTTTCTTAAGAATGCAATTCCACATGAAGGGATTGGACGGATGTTTTGAAGAGTTTAAAGAAGAATTTTCCGCTACTGTCGCCCAGAAATTTGATATGGACTGGACCCTTACTCCTGCATGGATTAAGAAAAAAACAGCCATTCTAGTTTCAAAATTTGACCACGCGATGATGGATCTCCTTTGGCGTGCAAAACGCGGAGAGCTATTCACAGATATCACAATGGTGATAAGCAATCACCCGGATCTACGCGAAGCAGTTGAATCCTTCGGGGTTACTTTCCACCATGTCCCTGTCGATAAAAACAAAAAAGAAGAGTCTGAAAATAAAATCCTAGAGCTTCTTGATGGCAAAGTGGACTTGATTATCCTCGCCCGCTATATGCAGATTCTGACTTCCAAGCTGATTGAATCTTATCCCGGTAGAATAATTAATATTCACCATTCCTTTCTACCTGCGTTTGTCGGAGCTGATCCGTATCGCCGCGCCGGTGAAAGAGGTGTTAAACTGATCGGAGCCACCGCTCATTACGTGACCGAAGAACTTGATCAAGGCCCGATTATTGAACAGGATGTTATCCGCGTTTCACACAGGCACGATATTGAAGAATTAAAAATTCTGGGTCGCGATATTGAACGGCAGGTTCTAAGCCGCGCTGTAAAATGGCACCTGTCTGAAAGAGTTCTTATAGATGGAAATAAAACGGTTGTGTTCATTTAGATATATCAGCAATTATTCAACACAAGCCTGCTACTTTTCATAATCATAAAAAAAACTCTCCTTGCGATTCAATCACAAGGAGAGTTTTTTATTTATTAACTATGACGGTAGTAACTTAGTTTATTGACCTACCGGAGCTTTCAGCTTTTTAAGAATCTGCTCTTCTGACTGAGCTCCGATTCCGAACCTTATAAGAAGTTCATTCAGCTTTCCGCGTATATCTTTAGTGACTTTAGCTATAGCCTGAAGACTAATAAGTACCAAAATTTCCGTTTTAAAATCACCTTTTTCATATAACTTGAGAATGGCAGTAATCAGATCTCTGTCAAGAGCCAGCAATTGCATTTCGCCAAGCAGCTCTTTAGCATTTTTCTGCTTAAATATAAGCCAGTTTTCATTGTTGGAATCCCGCAGCCAGAGTCTGGATTTTCTAATCTTAGTCATACCAATAGCATCAAGATCCGCAATATCTTTAGCGCAGGCTCTCCGACGCTTCAGAACTCTAAAGAGAAGTTTACTTTCTTCTCCTCTTATTTTCTTTTTAATCAATGCAGAAAATTTCATTTCCGTCAGGTAAAAGAAAAGACGATCCAAAGATTCCACTTCAAACTTACGCAGAAAGCCCTCGATAATTTTCTCATCCTGGGCTGTAAAATTTCTTAACGCTATAAAAAAATCTCTAACAACAATATCAAGAGTCATACTGACTCCAATAGCGCATGCACCTATTTGATCTTGAGAAAATTGAACTTTACGAGCTAATTCTTCCTCTTTTTCATTATGATCCTCGCCGTTCAATCCTTCCTGTATCTGCCCCATAGCTTCTTTAACTTCATTACTGAATTGAGTGGTGGCAGGATCAATACATACTATACGGGCAATATGCTCAATGTTTTCATTGGTCATCCCTTCGCTCCGAATAAAAACACCCCCTTCCAGAAGAGACCTATACGTCATCTTTAACACTTCAACAGATTCAGGGTCTGAGGAAACCTGTTCAAATGAATTTTGAATTCTGGTTTTATCAATCCCTGGAGCTTTCGAAGCAAATCGACCGGTAACATCATCAAAAAGAAACCTGAGAATAAGATAACTTTTATCACGTGTCAGCGTATATTTATCATTAGCAATCATATCAACCAGAGAGGAATCAACCTCCTGAGTTATGAATTGCGTAATCAATTCCTGCCAGAATTCAGTACCCATCTCAAACTGTTCAAGCAATGCATTATATCGTTTGAGAGCAGGCTCTCCGAAATGCCTGAGAGTCACTTCCTCAAAATTATCAGAAACCAGACAGGAGGCATAAACAACGCCCTGCACGGTCTTTATCAGTAATGTTTCAGCATTAATTATTTTAGACAGGATTAAATCGAGAGAATTCTGGTCTTTGCCGCCTTTCAGCTTACCGTAACGACCAAGCATAAGAATAAATTCGCTTAGAGTTTTCTTAACAAACTCATGGGAGGGTAAATCAAGCGATCTATGACATAACAAAGCTATAATTCCGCTCTGCTGTTTTTCAAGAAGCGGGAATTCGTTGATACGATTATTATTAAATTTGATAAACTCCAGGAAGACTTCTCTTTCAAGAACTTCTCTTAAAGTACTGCGTTCTTTAAGCTTTCCAAGTATTTTCAGATAAAATTCTATCCGTTTATCTTTATCTGGCACCTGAGAATTATCCTGATTAGCACCGCTCATGAATTCTCCATTACTTATTTCAACTTATTTGCATGAAAATGTCTCAAAATCAGCACATTAGTCAAGAGATTTACCCTTTATCAACTCTTCACAAGTGCTAAATGCAATAATATTAGCAAAAAACCACCCCGCTGATATTATATCAGTCCTGAATTCAACTCGCAAGTGCAACTCTAATGAACTTTGCATAAAGGATAAGCTGCGTTAACTTTACAGCTTCTCC